>CAMVHE010000017.1 GCA_947167215.1 uncultured Clostridia bacterium | reverse complement strand
CCATAGGGGGAGTCTGCCCTTTTTTGGTTTATTTGAAGAGGGTTTCACAGTAAATCTGTAAAATCTTCCTATCTCGACGTTATGCCTTGTTCTGTGCCTCCACGAGACGGACGCCACAGTATTTCTCCCGCAGCTTGGGCTTTTCGATTTTTCCCGTTGGATTGCGGGGAACGTCAGCGAAGATGATCTTGCGCGGGCGCTTGTAGCGGGGCAGTGCCATGCAGTACTCATTGATCTCTTCTTCTGTACAGGTCATATCCGGCTTGATCTGGATGATTGCTGCAGCAATTTCGCCCAGACGTTTGTCCGGCAGACCGATGACAGCCACATCCTGCACCTTCGGGAAGGCAGTCAGGAAATCCTCGATCTGGACAGGATAAAGGTTTTCACCACCTGTGATGATAACATCTTTCTTGCGGTCTACCAGGAATATGAAGCCGTCCGGATCCTGCATGGCCATGTCTCCGGTATGCAGCCAGTTGTCGATGAGAACCTCCCTGGTAGCTTTTTCATCGTGATAGTAACAGCGCATAACGCCGGGTCCTTTCACGCAGAGCTCGCCGACGTCTCCCTGCTTGACCGGATGATCGTTTTCATCCACAATCTTGCATTTCCATCCAAGGCCTGGAACTCCGATGGCACCCACCTTATGGATATTGTCAATTCCCAGGTGGACGCAGCCGGGGCCGGTGGATTCGGAAAGGCCATAGTTGGTGTCATATTTGTGGTTCGGGAAATACTGCATCCAGTGCTTGATGAGAGAAGGCGGAACCGGCTGGGCACCGATGTGCATGAGGCGCCACTGGGAGAGCTGATAATCTTCCATGCGCAGTTCGCCGCGGTCCAGAGCGGTCAGGATATCCTGGCACCAGGGCACCAGCAGCCATACGATGGTGCACCGCTCCCAGGAGACCGTGTCAAAGATAGCCTTCGGCGAGTTGCCTTTGAGCAGGACAGCCTTGCTTCCGGTATAGAGAGAGCCGAACCAGTGCATCTTCGCTCCGGTGTGATACAGCGGGGGAATGCAGAGGAATACATCATCATGCGTGGTCAGATGATGTGCGGCCTCCATGCGTGCGCTCTGCAGGAGTGCAGTGTGATCCAGCAGGATGGCCTTGGGGAAACCGGTGGTTCCGGAAGAATAGTAGATTGCCGCTTCATCAGTATCCTCAATCAGCACCTTCGGAGCGGAAGAAGAGCAGTTGGCAACGGCTTCATGATAGCTTTCCGCAAAGGAGGGGCAGTTGTCTCCCACAAAGAAAAGCGCACGCTCGGAGCCGATATGGGGAACAATATCCTCCACACGTCCGATGAACTCCGGACCGAAAAAGAGAATATCTGCATCTGCAAGCTTTACACAGTATTCAATTTCATCCGCAGTATAGCGGAAGTTCAGCGGAACCGCGATGGCTCCGGATTTCAGAATACCGAAGTAGATGGGAAGCCACTCGAGGCAGTTCATCAGCAGAATGGCCACTTTCTGACCTTTCTGGATGCCGCGGGAAAGCAGGAGATTGGCAACGCGGTTTGCTTTTTCATCAAAGACAGACCAGGTAATCTCACGACGGTATGGGGTAGAGGAAGTGGGCTGAACCAGGGCATATTCACGCCAGGTTATTCTCGGCCCCTCCTGAACGGCAGGGTTGATTTCCACCAGAGCAACTTCATGACCATAGAGCTTTCTGTTGCGCTCCAGCAAGTCTGTAATAGGCATTTCAGACATCCTTTCCTGCGAAAAAGAATCGCTTTATTGTTTTAACGCATTAAAGCAATGATACATGATGTGGACCGCTTTGTCAAGCCCTAAAATGAAATTCATCAGGGGGTAAAATAACAGTTTTCTTTTTTGCTTTAATGTGGTAATATGTAAAAGAACGGAAATCCGAAGATGTTATTTTTTTGTTTTGTGCAGAAAGGAAGGGAAAAGAATGCCCCGTAAAACAAAGAAAGAACGCAGCATGGGAATGTATGAGGCTATCCTTGCCCTGAAGGACATGGATGAATGCTGCCGGTTTTTTGATGACCTTTGTACGCCTACGGAGCTTCGGAGCATGGAACAGCGCTTTGATGTCGCTGTCTATCTGCTTCAGGATAAGGTTTATGCCGATATTCTGGGAGCAACGGGAGCAAGCAGCGCAACCATCAGCAGGGTACGCCGTAATATTCTCGAATATGAACAGAACGGAGCCATGAAAGAAGTTATTTACCGGATCGGGAAAGCGGAAGAAAAGCCGGATTCGATCGGTTGATGAACAACAGGGAGGAAAACATGAAACAGCTGATGCTTGGCAATGTCGCTGCCGCACGCGGCCTGTATGAGGCGGGCTGCAGTGTGGCCTCCAGTTATCCGGGCACACCCAGCACGGAAATTACGGAGGAGGCAGCCAAATACGATGAAATCTACTGCGAGTGGGCGCCGAATGAGAAGGTGGCAATGGAGGTTGCCTTCGGTGCCAGTCTGGCAGGAAAACGAAGCTTCTGCGGGATGAAGCATGTCGGTCTTAACGTGGCTGCAGACCCGCTCTTTACGGTTTCCTATACCGGCGTAAATGCCGGCATGGTCATTGCGGTTGCGGATGACCCGGGAATGCATTCCTCTCAGAATGAGCAGGATTCGAGACATTATGCCCGGGCGGCAAAAATACCCATGCTGGAGCCGTCGGACTCGGCAGAAGCACTGGCCTTTGCCAAGGAAGCCTATGAGATTTCGGAGGCCTTTGATACTCCGGTATTGCTCAAGATGTGCACGCGGATTGCCCATTCGCAGTCGCTGGTGGAAACCGCGGAGCGCGTAGTGCCGCCGGTAAAGCAGTACGAGAAAAACATTGCCAAGTATGTCATGATGCCGGGTAATGCCATCCGCCGTCATCCGGTGGTGGAAGAAAGGACCCGGAAGCTGACGGAGTTTGCAGAGCAGAGCCCCCTGAACCGCGTGGAGGAGGGAACGGATCACAGCATCGGCATCATCACGTCGTCCACCAGCTACCAGTATGTGAAGGAAGTCTGCGGGGACAAGTACCCGGTACTGAAACTGGGAATGATCTGGCCGATGCCGGACGGAAAGATCCGGGACTTTGCGTCTTCCGTGGATAAGCTTTATGTTGTGGAGGAACTGGATCCGTTTATCGAAGAGCATTGCAGGGCAATGGGACTGGACGTGACAGGAAAAGCACTGTTCCCGGTTACCGGAGAACTGAATCAGACCATTGTGGCGAAAGCCTTCGGCGTGGAGCATGCCGTGGGAGAGGCCCTGTCCGATGTCATTCCTCCGAGACCCCCGGTCATGTGTGCCGGCTGCCCTCACAGAGGACTCTTCTACACCCTCAACCGCAACCATGCGACGGTGCTGGGAGATATCGGATGCTACACGCTGGGAGCGGTTGCGCCCCTTTCCTCCATTGAGATGACCCTGTGCATGGGAGCCAGCGTAAGCAGCATTCACGGTTATAACAAGGCACTGGGGGCAGAGAGTGAGAAGAAGACAGTGGCAGTCATCGGAGACTCCACCTTCATGCATTCAGGCATGACGGGACTGGCAAATATCGCATACAACCAGTCCAACTCCACCGTGATTATCCTGGACAATTCCATTACCGGAATGACGGGACACCAGCAGAATCCGACCACCGGTTATAACATCAAGGGAGATCCGGCGGGAAAGATTGATCTAGAACAGCTCTGCCGTGCCATGGGCATCAACCGGGTGCGGGTCGTGGATCCGTATGATCTGGCAGAGACAGACCGGGTCGTCAAGGAAGAGATGGCGGCAGAAGAGCCGAGCGTCATTATTTCCAGAAGGCCCTGTGCACTGCTCAAATACGTTAAGCACAAAGCGCCGCTCCGGGTAAACACCGACCGCTGCGTGGGCTGCAAGTCCTGCATGCGCATCGGCTGTCCTGCCATCTCCATGCGGGAAGGCAAGGCGCATGTGGATGCTACCCTTTGCGTGGGCTGTGGTGTCTGCTCACAGCTTTGCCGGGTGGACGCCTTTGAGAGCACCCAGAGGGAGGAATGAGCATGGAAACCAAGAATATCATGATTGTCGGCGTCGGCGGGCAGGGAAGCCTGCTGGCCAGCAAGCTGCTGGGCAGGCTGCTGATGGAACAGGGATACGATGTAAAGGTCTCTGAGGTTCACGGCATGTCCCAGCGGGGCGGAAGCGTGGTTACCTATGTCCGCTATGGCGATCGGGTAGCGTCTCCCGTCATTGACCGGGGAGAGGCGGATTTTATCGTTTCCTTCGAGGTGCTGGAGGCCGCACGGTGGCTTCCGTTCCTGAAGCCGGGCGGGCAGATTGTGACGTCGACCCAGCAGATTGACCCCATGCCGGTGGTGACGGGTGCCATGACGTACCCGGAGGACCTGGTGGCGAAAATGCGCGCCACCGGGGCAAAAGTGGATGCACTGGACTGTCTGTCGCTGGCGGAGAAGGCCGGCAGCACCAAGGCGGTCAATATTGTTCTGATGGGGCGGCTGTCTCATTACTTCGATCTCCCGGAAGAGGCCTGGCAGAAAGCGCTGAGCGCCTGCGTGCCGGCACGTTTCCTGGAGCTGAACCAGAAAGCATTTGCCCTTGGCAAAAATGCATAATGCCAAATAATACGG
Organism: uncultured Clostridia bacterium; assembly: GCA_947167215.1. GTDB lineage: Bacteria > Bacillota > Clostridia > Christensenellales > Aristaeellaceae > Ventricola. Next base: position 43,484 of record CAMVHE010000017.1, on the reverse strand, counting down.
AAAGGATGATGCGCAATGGAGAGATATTATCAGCCGGAAATCGAAACGGCATCGCGCCAGGAGATCCTTGCACTGCAGGATGAACGCCTCGTAAAGCAGGTCAGGCATGTATGGGAGAATGTCCCGTACTATCGAAAGAAGATGGAAGAGAAGGGCCTTACACCCGACGATATCCATTCCACTGCAGACTTATGCAAGCTGCCGTTCCTCTCCAAGGAGGATTTGCGGATTGCCTATCCGTATGGTTTGCTTGGTGCCCCTCTCAAGGACTGTGTCCGCATTCAGTCAACCAGCGGCACGACCGGAAAGCGTGTTGTGGCGTTCTATACCCAGGCAGATATTGACCTGTGGGAGGACTGCTGCGCCCGCGCCATCACTGCCGCGGGTGGAACCAATGAGGATGTGTGCCAGATTTCCTATGGCTACGGCCTGTTTACCGGCGGCCCCGGGCTCAACGGCGGAAGCCACAAGGTGGGATGTCTGACCATTCCTACGTCCTCCGGCAATACGGAGAGACAGATCATGTTCATCCGGGACCTGAATGCTACCATTCTGTGCTGTACGCCCAGCTATGCGGCCTATATCGGTGAAACGATGAAAGAGATGGGGCTGACCCCGGACCAGATTCCGCTGAAGGCGGGAATCTTCGGTGCGGAAGCCTGGTCGGAGGAGATGCGGCACAGCATTGAGGAGACGCTGGGAATCAAGGCCTATGATATCTACGGTCTGACGGAGCTGAGCGGCCCGGGTGTTGCCTTTGAGTGTTCTGCTCAGAATGGCATGCACATCAATGAGGACCATTTCATTGCGGAAATCATCGATCCCGTGACCGGAGAAGTGCTGCCGGACGGAACACAGGGAGAACTGGTCTTTACGTCGCTGACGAAAAAGGCCTTCCCGCTGATCCGCTACCGCACCAGGGACATCTGTGTCCTCAGCCGGGAAAAATGCTCCTGCGGCCGGACGCATGTGAAGATGACCAAGCCCCGCGGGCGTACGGATGACATGCTTATTATCCGCGGCGTCAATGTCTTCCCGTCCCAGATCGAAACGGTGCTTCTCAATAAGGGCTATCCGGTGAATTACCAGATTCTGGTGGACCGCGTGAACAACACGGACACGCTGGATATCCATGTGGAAATGACTCCCGAAATGTTCACCGACAACATGGGCGAGATCACGGCAAGGCAGAAGGATCTGGTGGATGGTCTCCGTGCGATGCTTGGCCTGACTGCAAAGGTTACCCTGGTGGCGCCCAAGTCCATTGTCCGCAGTGAAGGAAAAGCCGTCCGTGTTATTGATAAGCGCAAGATTTAAGGAGGGAGAATCATGAGCGTAAAGCAGATATCGGTCTTTCTTGAGAACAAGCCCGGCGCGCTTGAGTCCATGACTCAGGTGCTGGCGGAGAATAACATTGATATGCGTGCCTTTTCCCTGGCCGAGGCCAGCGATTTTGGCATTGCCAGAATCATCGTGGATGATGTTTACAAGACAAGCACGGTACTGAAAGATGCGGGGTTCGTTCATAAAGTGAGCTCCGTCATTGCGGTCGCCATCCCCGATGTGCCCGGCGGCCTTCATAAGATTCTCGGCATTCTCTCCAAGGTCGGCATTAACGTGGAATACATGTATGCTTTCCTCGGAGGAAAGAAGGCGGAAAATGCATATATGATTTTCCGGGTCAATGACCATAAAAAGGCTTCCGCGGAGCTGACAGCAAAGCAGATCAAGCTGGTGGATCCGGAGGAACTCAGCAATCTTTGAGTCTCCTTTCTCATAGAATAAAAGAAAAATTTCAAATAAAAGCAAGCCGCATTTGTGGCTTGCTTTTTTGCGCGTTTCAGGCATTGCACGATTCTGACGGGAGAAGGTCCTGCCACGGGAGATTACCGCCAAACGCAGTGAGCAGCGAACTGCTGTCACGGATGACAGGAGGGGATGGATGGAAAAAACGAAGCGTTTGCAAACCGTAATCAGGAGCGCGGAATGCACCATAATTGGCATCATGCTGCCCCAAAACGTGGGATACCGCCTGTGGACGGTTGCCCACTGAAGCATATGATTAATGTTATGGTTAATAATATAACTCATATTATACAGCAGAACAAATTATGAATATAATATAAATATAATAAGAAAAAGCTATGTGGGGAGGACAAATGAAGTGAAGCTGATCATCCTGGCCGGCATGCCCGCCACAGGCAAATCAACACTGGCAGCACAGTTCCAGACTCACTTTGGCTTTCCTGTGTTTGAAAAAGATGCCATCAAGGAATGCCTGTTTGATACGATCGGGTTTGAGGGGTATCCGGCAAAGCGGCAGCTGGATGTAGCGGCGAATACCGTGCTGCTTCACCAGATGAAGGCCATGCTCTCAGCGGGATGCTCCCTGATTGTTGACAATAACTTTGACGAGGAATCCGGCCTGCAGCTGATACAGCTGATTGACCGGTACCAGGCCGATGTGGTCACGGTGTTTCTGACGGGTGATCCGCAGGTGCTGTACGAGAGATATTTTGACCGTGACAGTCACGGGAGGCGTCACCTGGGACATGCCATGCAGACGAATTATCCTCCGCATCCCGGGGAATCGACGGAATTCACCATGACGCGGGAAGGGTTTGATGAACGCTTTATCAGACGAAAAATGGACCGGATGACCTGGGGCGGAGAGAGAATCGATCTGGACGCTACCTATCCGGAGAAAATCGATGTTCAGGGACTGATCGCGAAGATTGAAGCGATCTGGAAAGGAGGGAGAACGTGAAGCGCGGTGATGGTGCCAGAAAAGCACCAGGGAAACTGCATTCCGCCTGGCGTTATATCAGGATGCATCCGTGGCTGTATGTGATGCTCATTCCCGGTCTGCTCTGCATGATCATTTTCCATTTTGTCCCATATTACGGCATTCAGATCGCATTCCGGGACTATAAGCTGTTTGCAGCTCCGACGCCGCTGCAGGCCATCAGCGCATCCAAGTGGGTGGGATTCAAGTATTTTGACAAACTGTTCGGTTCATCGAGCTTTCTGCAGATTTTGCGGAATACGCTTGAAATCAACGGACTGAGGATTATCATTCTGTTCCCGATCCAGATCATCGTCGCTATCCTGCTCAATGAAGTAAGGTCAAGAAAGTTTGCACATCTGACGCAGACGATCATCTATGTACCGTACTTCTTCAGCTGGGTTATCATCTATGGCATATTCAACAGCGTGCTCAGCACGTATGGCATATTCAACTCGCTGCTTGTCAGGATGGGAATGAACCGGCTGAACTATTTTACGGATCCGGGACTGTTCAGAGTGCTGCTGATTTTCACGGACGGCTGGAAGACGCTCGGTTATAACGTGGTGATCTTCCTGGCTGCCATTACGGGACTTGACCAGCAGCTGTATGAAGCGGCCAAGGTTGACGGGGCAAACAAGCTGCGCCAGATCTGGCATGTGACGATACCGGGAATCCTCCCTACGGTCATCCTGATGTTCATCATCAAGCTCGGACATATTCTGACGGCCGGGTTTGAGCAGGTCCTGATTTTCTACAATTCCGCGGTTTATGATACGGCAGACATCATCCAGACATATGTTTACCGTGTCGGTCTGGGGCAGATGAACTATTCTCTGTCCACCGCCATGGGACTGTTTAATTCCGTGGTTGCCTTTATCCTCATCGTGAGCGCCAACTTTGTCAGTCATCGCACACTGCACCGAAGCATCTGGTAAGGAGGCAGATAATATGATTCAGTCCGGCCGGATGCAGAAAAATAAGAATAAAATCAAAATGGAAACTTCCGAAAAGGTAGTCTGCGTGATTTCGGAAGTTGTGGCAGCACTGCTGCTGGTCATTGCCCTGCTGCCGGTGATGAACCTTGTATCCACGGCAGTAAGCCGAGGCTCTGCGCAGGTTGCCGGCCGCGTGTATATCTGGCCTGTCGGGTTTCAGATTGAAGGCATCCGGATGATCCTGACAGGAACCAGCTTTCTACCCAGCATGCTGAATTCCATTCTTGTCACCGTATGCGGGACGACGGTCAGCATGGTCGTCAGCGTCCTGTTTGCCTATCCCATGAGCAAGGTGAAGCTGAAGGGACGCAGGTTCTTCACGCTTCTCTGCATTGTCTGCATGGTCTTTTCCGGCGGCATCATACCGACATACATGGTCATCAAATCCCTGGGACTGATCAACAATTACCTGGCGATCATTCTTCCTTCGGCCATGTCGGTATTCAACATGCTGATCATCAAGAATTATTTTGAGGGGCTGCCGGAAGAAGTGATGGAATCTGCGGAAATCGACGGGGCAGGGGACCTGAGGACACTGCTTTCGATCGTGATCCCCATGTCAACCCCGGTGCTGGCCACCATCTGTCTGCTTTATGCGATCCATTACTGGAATGATTACTTTAATGTGATTCTGTATATTACGAAAAGCAACATGCAGACCCTGCAGGTGTTCATCCGCAATCTGATCGCGGATACAGCCAGCGTGACGGAGCAGCTGGAACGTACTCCGGAATCGATCGGTCTCGTATCCTCCGGCGTCGTGGTCGCAGGCGTTACGACGCTGGGCGTCATTCCCATTGTGCTGGTGTATCCCTTTGTGCAGCGGTTCATGGTCAAGGGCATCACCGTCGGTTCTGTGAAGGGATAAATCCGAATTAAGGCTCAGAAAGAGCTTTAAGTATAAAAAAGGAGGGAATTGCAATGAAAAAAGCGATGTCACTGGTCCTGGTTCTCCTGTTAACCATGACGGTCTGCGGTGCCTTTGCGGAAGGCGTCGCCATCAAGGACGAGCATCCCACGCTCAAAGTCCTGATGAACTCTGTTTCCTATGACCCGAACGATATCATTGAAACGAAAGTAGTGGAGGAAGTTACGGGCTATCATGTCGAGTATTCCACACTGCCTTCCGATGCAGCCCAGAGGGACACGGCGGTCCTGATGGCTGTGGCGAATCAGGAAGATTATGACCTGATTCAGTGCACGAATGCCACTTTCACCGCACTGCGTGATCAGGGCATGCTGATGCCGCTGAATGAGTACATCGATGCGCTGGCTCCCGAGTTCTGGGACTGCGTCCCGTCCGGTGCATGGAACGGCGTATCCGATGAGGACGGCAATGTGTATGCGTTCTCCAAGCTGTATACCCTGCAGCGCGAGATCTGCTCCAACCTCGTTTTCCGTATGGACCTGCTGAAGGCAGCGGGCATCGAGGCACTGCCGACGACGCTCAATGAATTCCATGACCTGCTGAAAGCCCTGAAAGACTTTTACGGCGATCAGTACATCATCTGGTCCGGCCCGTATATCAAGAACAATGTCGGCCAGAACATGGGCATCCCGCTCAATATCTCCGGTGCATTCGGCATCTATAATGACTGGATGGTGGATGAGAACGGAAAGGTGATCTATTATACGGAGCACCCGAATTTCCCGGCCCTGATCGAATTCATGACCACCCTGTATAATGAAGGCCTGGTCGATATCGATTATGCCGCCAACAAATTTGGCGATGTCGACGAGAAGTTTGCCTCCGGCAAGGCAATCATCGCATCCTGCTCCCGTGAGACCATTTCTGAAGTCTATGCAGCCATCAAGGACATCAACGTGACCCTGGACGATATCGCATTTGTCGGCCCGCTGTTCGGCGAAGACGGCACCTGTATCTATCAGGAGACTTCCCAGTATTCAAGCTACTGGTGCGTCCCGGTCTATGCAAAGAATGCCGCTGATGTTGTGAACTGGATCAAGGAAAAGGTCGCCAACCAGCAGATTATCAACCTCGGTGAAGAAGGCGTCCATTTCCAGTGGGATGAAACCGGCTATCCGATCCCGATTCAGCCCGCCTTTACGGATGAACGCAACAAGTCTTCCGCGTTTGTCATGTTCGCAGAGATGACCTCCTTCGCAAAGCTGTTCTCTGCACGCCTGCGCAAGAATGACGCGATCTGGAAGGAATACACCTCCAGCACGCTGGCCTTCAACGAGCAGCATGCCGACCGCTGGGTGCCTGCATACTTCGCATTCTGCAGCTATAATGACTATACTTCGTACAATGCAACACTGCAGAATGACCTGACGGTCTTCCTGCAGCAGCTGGTCACCGGCGTCAAGACGATGGACAGCCTGGAAACCTTCAAGAAGGACTTCGAGAACAACGAAGGCGAAACCGTCCGTGCCGCTCTGCAGAAGTGGTATGATACCTATTACAAATAAGTGACGGCAGCCTTTCTTAACAATGGAACAGTCAACGGACCGGTATCGGTATCCGATCAGGACCGATACCGGTCCATTTCAATGAGATGAGGAACACCGGAGACTGTTTGCATACGAAACAGAAACGGCAGAGAGGAGCTTTCGGGGGTATGCAGATTGCAACCATGACCAGCCTGCTCTATTCGAAGCGGAACACCAAGGAAAAGATGCCAGTTGTGGAATCCCTGCAACGGCTGAAAAGGGCAGGCTTTTCCCACATTGACCTGAATCTCTGCGGCATCAGCAGAAAGGAAATGGAGTTCTGCTGGGAAGACTGGGAAAAGGAAACCGCAAGGCTGGTGGAAACGGCAGAGAAACTGGATATCCGGTTTGTTCAGAGCCACGCACCGTATTATCCGGGAAAGTGTTTTGATCCGGAAGCCGCAGAGTTCAATGCGCATTTTGAGAAAATGCTTCTGCGTTCGGCGGAAATCTGCCGCAGGGCGGGAATCGTTTTCGCTGTTGTCCATCCGGTCCGGGACCCGCGCTTCCCCGCCGAGGACAAGGAAGCACACCTGAAGATGACCCGGGAGCTCCACCGCAGTTTCCTTGAAAAATGCGGCGAGTACGGCATCGCGCCTGCTTTTGAAAACATGCCGGGCCCGGAGCAGGAAAACCGCTTCGGCAGAACTGCCGGTGATCTGATGCTGCTCTGCGATGCCCTGAAGGAGTATCATGTCGGCGTGTGCTGGGACTTTGGACACGGGAATCTGTCCTTCGGGGACCAGACCGTTGAAATCGAAAAACTGACAGGCAGAATCCTGTGCGTTCATGTCCATGACAACAGAGGGAAAAACGACGACCACCTTATGCCGTTCATGGGCAGCATTCCCTGGGAGAAAGTGCTTCCGGCAATGCGGCGGACGGGTTTCAGCAATGACCTTGTGCTGGAGGTCGGTCAGAACGGCAACATGCCGGATGAACTGAAAGATGAATCGTGCCTGCTCTGTGCCCATGCATCGAGGATTCTGATCCGGCTGTTTGAGGAACAGCAGTAAACTGGAAAAGGCGGAAAAAAACGATGAGAGAACAGGTTATTGAAGAGATCCGGAAGAAAAAAGTCATTGCCATCGTCCGTGGCATCTTTGAGGAGGAATGCGTGCAGCTGGCCCGTGCACTGCATGAGGGCGGCGTCGACCTGCTGGAGGCAACCTTTGACCCGATCTATGCGGAGGAACGCCTTCGGACGGTTCAGACCATAAAGACGCTGAACCGTGAGCTGGGGGACATCATGACCTTCGGAGCGGGAACGGTTACGACGGTGGAGATGGTTCTGCAGGCGAAGGAAGCCGGTGCGAGGTTCATCGTCAGCCCCAACACGAATGAAGCGGTCATCCGCGCGACGGTTGAAAATGACATGGTATCCATCCCAGGGGCGCTGACGCCCACCGAAATCAAGTTTGCCCATGACTGCGGCGGCGATTTCATCAAGGTGTTCCCGGCGGGAGATATGGGGGTTTCCTATTTCAAGAATATCCATGCACCGCTGATCGACTGTGAACTGATGGCGGTCGGCAATGTCAACGGGGAGAATGCGAAGGACTATTTTGCGGCGGGCTGCGCCGGTGTCGGCGTCGCGGGATGCCTGTTCAAAAAGGACTGGGTCAAAGCCGGCGAATGGGACAGGATCACGGAAGCGACAAAGACCTTTCTGGCATCTTTCTGAGCTGCCTGCCGTGCAGGCCGGAACCCGGCAAGGGATGCGTCTGAAAAAGGTAGGGGGAGTGAAATGAAGCTTGTTATGACCGCCAACGGTCTGCAGAAGCCTGAAATGAAGCCGGTGCGGGACCTGGCGGGAACCTATTTTGAGGAAGTCGTGGTAAACCCGTGGGGACGGCGCGGTACGCAGGAGGAAATCCGGCAGATCTGGGACGGAGCCGATGTGATTATCTGCGGGGCCGAGCTTTTTGACCGGCCTTTCCTGGAAGAAGCGCCCCGGACGCTGAAGGTGATCTCCCGCTACGGCGTCGGCATTGACAACATTGACCTTGAGGCCGCCAGGGAACGCGGGATCAGGGTGTGCAATACGCCGGGGGCGAATGCGGATTCGGTAGCGGATATGACCATGTGCCTGATGCTTGCCTGTGCAAGACAGGTGGTCAACCATGATATCCATACCCGGCTGGGGGAATGGAAGCGCTATCCGAGCTTTGAACTGAAGGGCAGACAGCTTGGCCTTGTGGGATTTGGAACCATCGGCCGGGAGGTGGCCCGCCGGGCTGCCGGGTTCGGCATGAAACTGGCTGCCTATGACCCATATTTTGATGAGGAGGCGGCCAGGACCTATGGCGTCCGCCGCATGGCGCTGGATGTGCTTCTGGCTTCGAGCGATATTGTTTCGCTGCATATTCCATGCAACCGGGAAACCTTCCGCTTCATCAACCGGGAGACGATCGGCAGGATGAAGACCGGTGCGGTGCTCCTCAATACCGCCCGGGGCGACCTGGTGGATGAAGAAGCGCTGGCGGAAGCGCTCCGGGACGGAAAACTGGCTTCTGCAGGGCTGGACGTGTATGTGCAGGAACCGATCCGGGAGAGCCCGCTGTTTGCGCTTGATAATATCACCCTGATGCCGCACTGCAGTGCCAACACGCCGGAAGCGGCCCTGAATATGGGACGCATGGCGGTGGAAAATGCCCATCGTGCGCTGTGCGGCATGGAAGGTGCCCACTTCTGCAACTGAAGAATGCAGGACGGGAGGCAGTGCCGTGTGTGAAGAGCGGTTCAGATGGTTTACCCATGACCGGTATGGGGCCATCATCCACTGGGGACTGTATTCGCTCCTGGCAGGAGAATGGCAGGGGCAGCGTGCTCCCGGTACGGCGGAATGGATCATGCAGACGGCACGGATTCCGTTTTCCCGGTACCGTGAACTGGCCGGACAGTTCCATGCCCCGGCCTTTGATGCCGAGGCATGGATGAAAAAGGTCAGCAGCAGCGGATGCCGGTACGTCTGCTTTACGGCAAAGCACCATGACGGGTTTGCCATGTATGACAGTCGCTGCAGCGATTACAATGTGATGAACACGCCCCTGGGAAGGGACGTGCTGCGGGAGCTGTCGGAAGCGGCGCGCCGGCACGGGCTGAAATTCTGCATCTATTACAGTCAGATGCAGGACTGGTCGGAACCGGATGCGTATGGCAATACCTGGGACTGGCCGGATGCGCCGCGGAATTTTGACAGGTATTTTTACGGCAAGGTCATCCCGCAGGTCACCGAGTTGCTGACACGGTACGGGGAGATCGGCACCATCTGGTTTGATACCCCCTGCGACATGCCGGTGTCCCTCTGCCGTGAACTGAGAGATACCGTGAGAAAGCTGCAGCCGGACTGCCTGATCAACGGCAGGATCGGATACGGCCTGGGGGATTACCGGCAGATGACGGATAACTGCATACCGGCTCAGAAATTTGCGGGAGCCTGGGAGGCACCGCTGACACTGAATGATACGTGGGGATATTCGAAATTCGACCGACGGTGGAAAAGTCCGCAGACGGTGCTCCTGAAACTGACGGAGATCGTATCCCGCGGCGGAAACCTGCTGCTCAATATCGGCCCGGACGGGGACGGAAGCTTTCCCGGGGAAGGGGACCGGGTGATGCAGCAGGTGGGGGCATGGCTCAGGGAGAACGGGGAGAGCATCTTCGGTGCCGGACAGAGCATCGACATGGTTTACCAGAATTCCTGGGGACCGTGTACCATGAAAAAAGGGCACCTCTATCTCCATGTGATTCATTATCCCGAGGCGGTAAAAAAGCTGAGGCTGTTCAACCTCCGGATTTCTGTGCGGCAGATCACGCTGCTGAAAGGCCATGTGCCTCTCCGGTATGAACAGAGCTATGAACCTGCCCGGAATGAGGACCGGCTGATGATCTATCTGCCGGAGGAGCCTCCGGATGCGCTCGATACGGTGGTAGATATTGCCTATGAGGGAGAAATAAGCTGTGTACCGCTCTGAAAAACCGGCATCCGGGCCGGGAGTTTGTGGTACACTATGGATACAGATCTGATTCATCGCATGAGAACGGAAAATGCAGCGGCTTCCGTGATCATTCCTTTTTAGCGCCGGTGCCGCACTGGCATGGAAAACCAATGAGACAATTTGAACTCACAGCCGACATTCTGGTCATTGGCGGGGGCCCTGCCGGCCTTTCCGCCGCGATTGTGGCAGCCCGCCATGGTAAAAAGGTCCTGCTGGTGGAGAAAAACGGATATCTGGGCGGAAATGCGACGCTGGGGCTGCCGCTGCTGAGCTATCTGGACCTGCAGGGACGGCGGATTGTCGGGGGAATCGCCCAGGAATATGTCAACCGGCTCTGCAGCCAGGGGGCATGCATCGGGCACAGAACCTGCCCCAAGCATAATTCCGTTACCAATATTGATCCTTCTGCCTTCAAGGTGATGGCGATCGAGATGTGCCGGGAAGCGGGCGTTGAGATCCTGCTTCATCTTGAAGCGTGCGGGGTGAACAAAAAGGACGGGAAAATCGAGAGCGTTGTTTTCTACGGCAAGGGGAATACGGTCACGGTCAGCGCCGGGCTTTACCTGGACTGCACCGGAGACGGCGATGTGGCATATCTGGCAGGCTGCAGCTATGAGATCGGGCAGGAGGAAACCGGAAATATCCAGCCGCCGACGGTCATGTATACCCTGGAAAACGTGGATACTGCGAAACTCTTTGATTATATCGAAGCGCATCCGGACGAGATGACCTATTCGGCAACGATTGACCACCGCCCCGGCTACGATGCAGATTACTTCCGGGCAAGCAAAAACCATGTGTTCGTCGGCCTGAGGCAGCTGTTTACAAAACTCAGGAAGGAAGGGAAAATGCCGGTAGAACGCGAGACGCTGATTTATATCAAGTCCATGTATCCCGGGGAAGTGTATGTGAATTCGACCCGTCTGCTGAACACGGACGCGACGAATATTTTTGACCTGACCCGTGCGGAACTAGACGGCCAGGTGCAGTGCCGGCAGCTGACGGAGGTACTCCGGGAGTATGTTCCCGGCTTTGAAAACTGCTTCATGTCGTCCATTGCCCCGACGCTGGGCGTACGGGAATCACGCCGCTTCAAAGGCATCCGGCGCCTGACCGAGGATATGCTCCTGAACGGAGAAATCCCGGAGGACACGATTGCCCTCGGAGGCTACAAGATCGACATCCATTCCGGCAAAGACCGGACGACGCTGTTCAAGACGGTTCAGGAGCCCTATGGCATTCCTTACGGGTGCCTTGTGTCTGCGGAGATCGACAACCTGATGTTTGCGGGAAGGTGTGCGTCCATGGATGCGGCTTCCCTGGCCAGCGCGAGGGTGATGCCTCAGTGCATGAGCATGGGCCATGCGGCCGGTATTGCAGCGGCCATGGCGCTGGATGCGCAGTGCCTGCCGAAGGAGGTCAGCGTATCCCTGCTCCGTGAAAAGCTGTTTGAAGAAAAGGCCGTGCTGACGATGGAACAGGTTAATTCGATTCCGGTCAATGAATGAGGGTTAGCCGATGAAGCTGTATATGATCCGCCACGGGGAAAGTGAAGCCAACCGGCTGAGGCGTCATGCAGGCTGGGGACAGGTCCCGCTTTCCGAAAAGGGCATGCTGCAGGCAGAAGCAGCAGGGCAGAAACTGAAAGGCATCCCCTTCGGCCGTGTGATTGCAAGCGACCTGAAGCGGGCCATGCAGACCTGTGAAATTGCACTTCCCGGGTGCACCTATGAAAAAAATCCGCTGCTCCGGGAGATCAGCGTAGGGGAGCTGAGTGGCAGAAATGCACAGGAGTGCCAGGCTCTCTATGGGGATGCCTATATCGAAAACAAACAGCGCCAGGATTTTACGCCCTACGGTGGAGAAAACAGGGAGATGCTGATCCGCCGCGCGGCGGACTTCCTCCGTCAGGCGGAGCAGTTTCAGGAAGAATATGTCGCGGCTTTCACCCATGAAGGGGTTCTGAGAACGGTGCTGGAGCAGATCCTTCAGGCGCCAAGGCTCAGACAGAGGCTGCTCTGCGGAAACTGCTGCATTGCCGTGTTTGAATACACGGAAGGAATATGGAGGCTGGACGGCTGGAATATCTGACTTTACTGGAGGAAACCATGGCTCATCCGATTCTGGGCTCACCCTGGGCATATGCCTGTGAGCCCTTTGCTGTTTCTGACCATGCCTACTATGTAGGCAATACCTGGGTGGGAAGCTATCTGCTGGATACCGGGGAGGGACTGGTCCTCATCGACTGCGGCATGCCCCAGACCGTATACCTGATCTTCGAAAGCATCCGGAAGCTTCAGTTTGATCCCCGGGATATCCGGATCATCCTGCTGACCCATGCCCATTATGATCATGCCGGCGGCGCTGAGGCAATCCGGCGCTACACAGGGGCAGAGCTGTATCTGGGGAAAGAGGATGTTCCCCTGATCGGTCACCCGGAGCTGCTGCTTTCCGACCGCATCCACTGTCCTGATTTCCAGGTGGACCGGGTATATGAGGACGCTCATCCTGTCTGCCTCGGCAGGTTTTCTGTCCGGACGGTCCATACGCCGGGCCATACCCCAGGCGCCCGTTCCTTTTTCTTTGAGGATACTTCCGACGGCGCCATGCAGCTCTGCGGCATGCATGGGGGGATCGGGTTCAATACCCTGAAGCGGGAATTCCTGGAAGCCCATCAGTTTCCGATTTCTCTTCAGAAACGCTTTTACGAGGATCTGCTGTCACTGCGGGAGCTGCCGGTGACGATTGCACTGGGGTCGCACCCGGCACATACCCGGATGCTGGAGCGGCGTGCGGCAGGGAAGGGAAACGGAAACCCGCTGAGGGATCCGAAGTACTGGAGTGCCTTTCTGACGGAGCGTGCGGATGCCTTCCGGAAGGAAATCCTGCAGTCGTAAGGTCCTGCTATCCTGCAATATACAAAAAGCCGGCCGGGAACCGTGCGGCAGAAGAAGGAGAATCGAGTATGTATCTTCCAATGGAAAAGGTTATTCCTTTTGTTCACAATGCGCTGAAGACCGAACTGGATGAGGAGGGGAGGCTCCGTTTCCGGCGCTTTACGCCTCAGCAGGTGGAGGATTACGGCCTAGATGGGGAAACGTTCCCGGTACGGTGCAGGGCATCGGCAAACGTGACGCTGGATCTGGTGACGGATGCGGACTGGGTCGGATTTGAGTATGATCTGCAGCCGGGCTCCTCCCAGATGTATTACAGCATCGATCTGTTTGTGGATGAGGTGCTGTATGCAACGCACAGGGCCGACGATCTGAAATCCTCGGGGCTTCTGTTTGAGCTTCCGGAAGGAGAGCACCGGGTCACCATTTTCCTGCCCTGGTCGGCAGAAATAATGGTCAGAAACCTGGCGGTCTCTGACCATGCAGTATTAAAACAGTGTCCCCCGAAACGGCTCCGCATTCTGGCCATTGGCGATTCCATTACCCAGGGGTATATGGCACGGCATCCCGGCCTGACCTGGGTCGGAAAGGTGACGAGGGACCTGGATGCGGAAGTGCTCAACTGGGGCATCGGCGGATATGGATTTTATCTGAACAGCCTGAACCATACGCCGGAATGGAACCCGGAACTGATCCTTCTGGCCTATGGAACGAATGACTATGCACTTGCGCAGACAAAGGAAGAATATCATCAGCGGGCTTCCGGGTATATCAGCCGGCTGGCGGCACAGTTCCCGTCCGTGCCGGTCCTGATGACGCTGCCGATTTATCGGCATGATGCCAAGAGTATTTTCCGGGAAAGAAGCAGAGATTATACTTTCCGGGATGTGGTGTCCATGCTGGAGGAAATCGCAGGCAGGTACCCGCAGATCACCGTGATGAGGGATACCCATTATCCGCATACGCCGGACTTCTTTGCACCGGATTACCTGCATCCCAATGATGCCGGCTTCCTGATCCATGGAGAGCGTATCGCAAGAGAGATTGAGCAGCGGCATCCGGACCTGCTCAGGTGATCATGTTCCCTTCGATCAGCTTGCTCTGATCGCGCAGAAAATGACGGAACCGCCTCATGGCCGGACTCTGGTATTTCCTGTCATTCCATAACAGATAAGATGTTGAAGTGATCTCGGGCTCAATGATCGGGATCACTTTTGTATTGGCGCGGAAGCGCCCGGCCCAGGATACGGAAGGGGCGATGGTGATGCCCATGCCTTCGGAGACATACTTGCGGATGTAGTAGGGGTCATCACAGGAAATGGATATTCTGGGTTCAAATCCGGCTGTCCGGCAGCATTCCATGGTCAGGATATACATGGACGAACGGGCGGACTGCGTGATGAATTTTTCTTCCGCCAGATCGGACAGATGAACGAACTGACAGTTCGCCAGAGGATGGGTATCACAGACGGCAAGCATCATGGGTTCCTTGATCAGCGGAAGGGAGCGGTTCATCTGCCGGTAGGACGGGCTGGCAGCGACACAGATGTCGTAATTGGAAATCTCGTCACTGTAGAAATCGTGACAGATGTAAAAATCCACATCCGGATACTGGTTCTTGAATTTGGATACGCAGGAGATGACAAAGCGGCTGTTTTCGAGCACCAGCAGATTGATGACTCCGGAGATTTTGTCCTGGGGCTGGCTCAGCGTTTTTATCCCGTTATCCAGTGCCAGCAGGGCCTCATCCACATATTTGAGGAAGATATGGCCGCTTTCATTCAGATAGATATGGTTGTTCTTCCGGTCAAAAAGCTTTACGCCTCCCAGCTCTTTTTCGAGGCGACTCAGGGACTGGGACATGGCGGACTGAGGAATCTGGTAAAGCTTTGCTGCCTGGGTCACACTTTCATAGCGGGCGATGGCCTGAAAATATCGGAGCTGCAATAATTCCATTTGCCGTGCCTCCTTGCCTGTAAGGCGATATTCGTGTGCTGTCCGGCTTTCATCAGCCGATTTATAACGAGCTTAATATGGAGGATTTTAGTGATATTATACCAACTTTTTGAATGAAAGAAAAGCAGAATTCCCTAATCTGAAAAAGGACTTCCACCGTTTCGAAGCTTCCCGCCGGAGGAGCAATTGTGTGCAGGCCAGGGAGAGAAGGAGAATGCGAACAGTAAACGGATTTTGGAGAATCAGCCGACAGAAAATGTACTGAAAGGCACACAAAGCGATTTCTG
Source organism: uncultured Clostridia bacterium (assembly GCA_947167215.1). Taxonomy (GTDB): domain Bacteria; phylum Bacillota; class Clostridia; order Christensenellales; family Aristaeellaceae; genus Ventricola. Next base: position 28,109 of record CAMVHE010000017.1, on the reverse strand, counting down.
CCCCGGTTGACAGTCCGTCCCTTCTGTGATAGAACATTCGAAATTCCGAAAGGAGGGATGTTTTGAATACAAAGAATGAAACCATGATGCAGTATTTTGAATGGTATCTGCCCAACGACGGGCTCTGGTGGAAGCGCTGTGCCGCAAAAGCCAAAAGACTGTCGGGACTGGGAGTCACCGCGGTATGGCTGCCGCCGGCCTATAAGGGCATCTCACAGGAAGATGTGGGATATGGCGTGTATGACCTTTATGATCTCGGTGAGTTTGACCAGAAGGGCACCGTAAGGACGAAATATGGCACCCGGGAGGAGTACCTGCAGGCGATTTCCGCTTTTCACGCCGTGGGAATCCGGGTGTTTGGAGATATTGTTCTGAACCACCGCATGGGTGGAGATGCGACGGAGAACGTGAAAGCCGTGACCGATTCCGCGGAAGACCGCCTGCAACAGCTGGGCGATGAAGAAACCGTAAAGGTGTGGTCACGATTCACATTTCCGGGAAGAAAGGGAAAGTACAGCCGCTTCACCTGGAATCATACCCACTTTACCGGAACGGACTATGCCGAGAACGCGGAATATGCAGATCGCATTTTCCGCTTCAAGGGGAAGCACTGGGCTCCGGAAACCGATCCGGAAAAAGGCAACTTCGATTACCTGATGGGCATGAACGTGGACACGCAGAACCCGGTGGTGGTGCGGGAAACCGAAAAATGGCTCCGCTGGTATCTGGAAGTGACCGGTATTGATGGCCTGCGGCTGGATGCGGTGAAGCACATCAGCTTCCCGTTTTACCGGGATCTGCTGGCGTCACTTCGCGGACGCGGCTATCCGGATCTCCCGGCTGTGGGAGAGTACTGGAGTGGGGACACCGAGCGCCTGCAGCATTATCTGGAAGCGGTGAACTACAGCATGTCACTTTTTGATGTGCCCCTGCATTACCACTTCTTTGAAGCTTCGGAACAGGGAAGAAACTACGACATGCGGGAGATTTTCAGGAACACGCTGGTACAGACCAATCCCGGCAATGCGGTGACCTTTGTGGATAACCACGATACGCAGCTGGGACAGAGCCTGCAGTCGTTTATCCGGGACGAATTCAAGCCGCTGGCGTATGCCCTGATCCTGCTCCGGCAGGATGGGATTCCCTGCGTATTCTATTCAGATTATTACGGGAACCCGGTCCGCAACCGTCCCATGGTTCCCAACCTCGGCAAGATGATGAAGATCCGTCGCTTCTATGCGTACGGAGAGCAGGTGGATGCCATGGAGGACCCGCATCTCATCGGCTGGGTAAGGCGGGGGGATCCTGCCTATCCTGCTTCCGGCATTGCCGTGGTGCTCAGCAATGCAGAAGGCGGCCAGAAGCGGATGGAAATCGGCCGCAGCTTTGCAGGACAGTCCTTCCATGATGCGCTGGGCAACTGCGCAGAGCCGGTTACGATTGACGAAGAAGGATTTGGTCTGTTTTCCTGTCAGGAGGAGAGCGTTTCGATCTGGGTCCAGGATAAGGCATACGAAGCTCTCACCGTGACGGAGTGACTGCATCATGGGCAGCCTTCGGGCTGCTGTCAGCGCCGGATCCCCGGCGGAAAAAGGGAAATGAAAAATGGATTCGGATAAAACCGGATCCATTTTTTTCGGGAGATCCGCACGAGAAAAATGGAATGCCGCATAAAGCCGGTTGCAAAGGCTTTATGCGGCATTCTTCGTCAAAGTGCCGGGACGCCCGTCCGGCGGAAAGTCCCGCGGCAGGACTTTCCGGGAGGAAAAGGGCGGGCTGCCCGACAGGGAAAAGCCGGGGTGTATTGCTTTCGGGGAAAAAAGGGACAGGCGGGAAATCCGCAGGAAGTCCGTCAGGTGCTCTTTTTTACCGGAAAGGACTTTTCGGTCTGAGCCGCAGCCTTCCGGAAAACGGGGAAATGCTCGCTGAGGACATTGACACAGATGGCGCACAGGATGAGAAAAGCGCCGGCCAGCTGGAAGGGCAGCAGATGCTCCTTCAGATAGAGAGCCCCGAAAAGGATGGACGTGAGGGGCTCGAAGGTGGAAAGGATGCCGGTGGAAAGGGGAGAAATGTGGCGCATCCCCAGCTGGTAGAGAATATTGGCAAGGATGCGCTGCAGGAGAGCAGTGACCAGGACGACGGACCAGACCCAATTGGCGCTGTAGAGCACCAGATTGCCGGTTGCCAGACAGAAAAGGCCGGAAGTGACCAGATTGCCCAGGCAGAGATAGAAGTTGAGGACGGCGGGTGGAAGTGCGGTAAGCCCGGACTTCTGAATATAGACCATGTAAAAGGCCCAGGTAAAGCCGGAAGCCACCGCAAGCACGATCCCGGGGAAGCTGCCTCCGCCAAAGCTCGAAGAGGATGCCATGGCAAGCCCAAGCAGGGTTAGAACGAGGCAGAACACCTGGTTCTTTTTCAGGCGCTCCCGGTAAAAGATACGGAGATAGACGGCCATCACCAGCGGGAAGATAAAATGCAGCGTGGTCGAAAGCCCTACCGGAAGGTAGGAATAGGAGGAGTAGAGCAGCAGGGAAGTGGGACACGCCCCCAGCAGGAGAAGGAGGACATGCCGGGCATCCGTTCTGCTGAGGCGCAGGGAAAGGGAAGAAGAACGGACGGAAAAATACAGGATGGGCAGAGCGAGGAGGCAGGTGTAGAAGGTACTGAGCATTCCGCTTCCGCCGTAGGCATAAGTGACTTTCATCAGGGAAGGGGCAATGCCGTAGATGACGGCACTGGCGATGACGAAAAGTGTAGGCATGAAAGGTTACCTCGAAGCATTTTTCTGAAAGGTGCTGCGAACGATGATTTCTCCGTCCAGGGTGATGCGTGCGGCCGCAGAGTTTCCCTGGAGGACGGTGAGCAGGCTCTGCACGGTCAGCAGGCACTGCTGCTTGATGCGGTTATCCACCGAAGAAAGCGAAGGGGTAGCCACCTGGGAAAGCATGGTATTGTTGAACCCGAGCATGGGAACAGGAGGAAGGCCAGCAAGAATGCGGGCTTTTCCGGCGCCCAGTGCCAGAGAATCGTCTGCTGCGATAACGGCATCAAAAGAGGTGCTCTCCAGCAGCTCACAGGTAACGGCCAGACTTTTATAATAGGAAGTGCCTTCGGAAACCACCCGCCGCACCAGCAGGGGCAGGCCGCTTTCCTTCATGGCACGGGTGTAGCCGGCCAGCTTCTCATGGCCGCTGTAGGTTTCGCTGTCATAAAGGTACAGGATGCTGGAACAGCCCTGGGACAGCAGCGTCCTGGCAGCTTCATAGGTGACCTTTCCCTCATCGCAGAGCGTGCAGTAGATGTTTTCCCCTTCGATATAGCCGTTGACGATGAAGACGGGAAGGCGGCTGGCGGCATAGAGGAAGTCTGCCTTTTCCACGGCCGTGGTATTGCAGCCGATGACGATGATGGCGTCCACCTGCCGTTCGATCAGGGAGGTGAAGACGGAACGCTTGGAGGACAGGTTGGTTTCCGTATTGACCAGCAGGGATTCATACTGGGAGGAGCGGAGAAGCCGGGTGAGTTCCGCTACGGGAATGGCATGGTTCAGGTCGGAAATGACCGGACAGACAATGCCGATGGTCCTGCTCTGCCGGGTATTGAGGGTCTGGGCGATGGCATTGGGGATGAAGCCCTGCTCCCGGATGACGGCTTCCACTTTTTCCCGGGAAGCGGCGCTGACATGCGGTGCATGGTTCAGCACCCTCGACACGGTGGCGGAAGATACGCCGGCCAGGCGGGCGATATCATAGATGTTCATGAGTGCACCTCGAATCCTGTGCATTGTAACCGATTACATCATATCACAGTTTCCGAAAAATAGGGTGGAGGATTTTGCTCTTCCGGTCAAAAGCATGGGGGACGATTTTGCCGTGTTCCCCGAACAGCGAAAAAGCGTATTGACCTCCTTTCCTGCCTGGCTGATAATGGCATCATTGAAACCGGTTTCAAGAACATGCCGGTGAAGGAGGGAAAGAAAATGGAGAAATTCTTTATCGCCAAGAAAGAGGATATCAGGGTCGAATACGACGCCAACGGCTTTTCCTGTACCGAACTGCTGCCGGGAACCTATGACGGCGGTATGCATAACTATATGTGCCACCTGAAGGCTGGACAGAGTGTCAGCCCGGCAATGTATGCCGACAAGACCGTGATCTTCATGTTCGGACAGGGCAGAGGATACATCACGGATGCGGAAGCTTCCTACAACATTACGGAGCTTGCTTTCTACGCCCCGAATTTTGACAAGTGCGCCTATACCATCCATGCCGTGACGGATATGGAATTTGTCATGAGCATCGTGGAGCTCAATGAATGGGACAAGGAACTCATTGCTGCGAACCACGTCTATCTGCCGTTCTTCAAGCTCCACAGCGAGTGCACCAGGTATGTTCAGGACTGCAAGGGCCCCAATACGGAAGCCCGCAGCGTGCTCAACTGCAAGCAGCTGGGACGCATCATGATCGGCACCACCAGGGCCATCGGCGAAGGAACCATGGAAGCCGGCCATCCTGCCGTACATCAGTGGAACTACTGCGTTGGCAATTCCGATTTCCATATTTCCGTGGACCACTGCGAGCCGCTGCCCCATGTTGCCGGTGAGTGGAGCTTCATTCCTGCCGGACCGGACCATGACCTGGTGGCAGATCCCGGCAAGGAAGTATTCTATGTATGGTATGAGCAGTTCGTCCGTGAAAAGGATTTTGATGTAAAGGTGCTGCCCGGACAGAAGCTTCCGGAGTGAAAGGAGATAAACCATGGAGTTCTATATCGCGCATAATGAAGATATTCAGAAGGAATATAACGCCGAGGGCGTTGCCGTGACGGAACTGCTGCCCGGCACCCATGACGGAAGCATTCACAATTTCAAGGTTTTCCTGAAAGCCGGCGCCAGCTATACCCCCAAAACCTACAGCGACAAGCTGGTTATCCAGATGTTCGGCAAAGGGGAAGGCTATGTTGCAGACCCCACCGGAGCCCATGCGATCCGGGAGCTCTCCTTCTATGCTCCGGATTTTGACCGCACCCCCTATACCGTCCAGGCTTTCACGGACATGGAGTTCGTGATGGCGGTTATCGAGATGAGCAAGGAAGACTGGGAGGACTATGCTTCCAACCATGACCGCCTGCCCTTCTTCCGCCCGCTGTCCAAGTGCGTCAAGTATGATCAGGACTGCAAGGGTCCCCATACCACTTCCTGGCATGTGCTCTGCGGAAAGAAGCTCGGCCATGTCATGATGGGCGTGGTCCGTGCCATCGGCGAAGGAACCGTGGAAAAGGGACATCCCGCCGTGCATCAGTGGAACTACTGCGTTGGCAATTCCGACTTTGAAATGACCGTGGACGGCGTGACCGTGAACCACAAGGCAGGGGAATGGAGCTTCATCCCCGCCGGTGCAGACCACAGTCTGGTGGCACAGCCCGGCAAGGAAGTCTTCTATGTGTGGTTCGAGCAGTTCACCCGCAAGGACCGGGACTTCATTTATAAGCCCATGCCCAAGAAGGAACTTCCGAAGCCCGGCATTGAGAAGTATTATGTGGCCTATGAGGCGGACAGCGCCAAGGCCTATGATGCCGACGGATTTGCCTGCGAAGAGCTCCTGCCCGGAACCTATGACGGCGGCATCCGCAATTACAAATGCCATCTGAAGGCCGGCTGCCAGGTCGCTCCGAAGCTGTATGCGGAGGAGACCGTGCTGGTCATGTTCGGAAAAGGAGAGGGCTATATCACCTCCAAGGCAAACCTCTTCACCTTTGACGAGCCGGCATTCTATGCACCGCATTTTGACCATGAGCCCTATACGATCCATGCGGTTACGGACCTGGAGTTCGTCATCAGCGTCATCGAAAACAACGAAGCCGACAAGAAACTGTATGATGCCTGCCATGTCCGCCTTCCCTTCTTCATGCCCTACAGCGAGGGTACGGTGTACGATCAGGACTGCAAGGGCCCCCATACCACTTCCTGGTCCATCCTCGGACCGAAGCAGCTGGGCCGCATCATGGTCGGCGTGGTCCGGGCCATCGGCGAAGGAACCGTCGAGAAGGGACATCCCCGTGTGGAACAGTGGAACTACTGCCTGGGAGATGCGGACTTCACGCTGAAGGTGGATACGGAAGATCCGGTTCCGCATCATGGCGGAGACTGGAGCTATGTGCCCGCCGGATTTGATCATGCACTGGTTGCCGAGCCCGGCAAGGAAGTCTTCTATGTCTGGTATGAGCACTATACCAGAGAGCAGGATTTCTGTGTTTCTCTGGCAGCAGGGGATGACAAATCCATTTACGACTGACAGAAGAGCCCCGGCAGGAAAGCCTGCCGGGGCCTTTGAGTAAGGAGGCAATTATGCTGATAACGGCAACGGGAACGCTGGCGGCGGGAAAAGAGACCGCACTGATGTACCGGGGCCCGTTTGAGCGGATTCTGCCGGAGATGGCGGAAGACGGCTTCCGGGGAGTGGAGCTGCATATCCTGGATTCCGAGGAAATGGACCGGGAAATGCTTCATTCGCTGCTGGAGAAGAACGGACTGCGCCTGACATCGATTGGAACCGGCTCGGCCTACGGCCTGCGGGGGCTCAATCTGGTGGATGCGGACCCTGCAGTGCGGAAACGCACCATCCTTCACCTGGCAGCCCATATGAAAACCCTGGCACCCTGGCATGGGCTGGTCATCGTGGGACTGATTGCCGGCAGGCAGAAGGATGCCGCCTGCTCCCTGGAAGAACAGAAAGAACGCCTTCGGGAGGCGCTCCGGGAGTTGGACGCGCGGGCGGGAGAATACGGCGTACGGGTCGGCATTGAGCTGATGAACCGCTATGAATGTGATTTTCTGCACACGCTGGCAGAAGGAGAGGAATTCCTTGAATCCTGCGGAAATCTTCCGAATACGGTGCTCCACGTCGATACCGTGTCCATGAATATCAGCGAGGCCGATATCGGGCGCGCCATCCGTCTGCACGGCAGGCGGATCGGGCATGTCCACGTGGCGGACAATGACCGCTGGTACCCGGGACATGGCCATTACGATTTCCGGGAAACCCTGCAGGCGCTGTGGGATGTGGGATATGACGGACCGCTGGCACTGGAAGCCAAGCAGCATCCGGATGTCCATACCGCGGCGGCGCGCAGCATCCGGTACCTGAGTACAATTCTTGAGAATCTTGAGGGATAGAATGGCACAGAATTCTTTGACAAAGAGCCGGGCGCTGGACATGACGGAAGGAAGGTCGGCAAAGCTCATCCTGCGGTTTGGCCTTCCACTGATTCTGGCAAACACGCTGCAGCAGGTTTATGCCATGGTGGACACCATTATTCTGGGAAGGCATGCCGGAACGATGGGCCTTGCGGTTCTCGGCTCCAGTTCCTGGCCGGTCTGGCTTCAGGTCAGCATTCTGTCCAACTTTTCCCAGGCCTGTTCGATCCTGCTGGCACAGCGGTACGGGGCAGGGGAAAAGGAACGCTTCCGGAATGCACTGGCCAATCTGTACCGGCTGGCTGCCGTTCTGCTGCTGATCATGCTGCCGTTGCTGCAGCTGACCGTGAGGCCCGTCCTGCAGTGGCAGAACACCCCGCCAGCCCTGATGGAGGAGGCCGTCATTTATCTCCGCATTACCTTCTGGGGAACGATTTCCGTTTTCCTCTACAATCTTTTTTCCGCCTGCCTGCGGGCGATCGGAGACGGGAAAACCCCACTGTATGCCATCGGGTTTGCAACGGCGGTCAATGTCCTGCTGGATATCTGGTTTGTGGCGCATCTCGGCATGGGAGCCAGAGGCGCCGCGATTGCCACCATTGCCGCCCAGACTGCCTCCGCACTGATCTGCCTGCGCCGGGTCCTGAAAGAAGAAAGCTTCCGCCTTCAGCGGAAGCATTTTCGCAGGGACGGTGCCGTTACACGGCAGTTCTTTGACCTCAGCATCCCCATGCTGCTCCAGAGCTTTATCATCGCCTTCGGCGGGTCCTTTGTGCAGATGCATGTGAATGCGTATGGAGAGGTGTTTGTTGCCGGCATGAGCGCCACGAACAAAGTCTTTGGCATGCTGGAGACAGCCGCGATCGCGCTGGCGCAGGCAACCGCCACCTTTGTGGGGCAGAATTACGGTGCAGGCCGGTTTGGCCGCATCCGGCGGGGCATACGGGTCTCCCTTGGAATTGCGATGGCCATTGCGGTATTTCTGCTGACGGCCATGATTCTCTTTGGCAGATGGATCCTCAGCCTGTATGTGACGCCGGAGGCAGCGGAGGTTTCCTGGGGCCTGCTGCTGACCATGAGCTGCTTCCTGTTGGTCATGTATCCCATGTATGTGCTGCGGCAGGCGATCCAGGCGCTGGGGAATACCCGCATCCCACTGCTGGCAGCCCTGATCCAGCTGGTGGTGCGCATTCTGGTAACACTATTCCTGCCGATCCTTCTGGGAAGGGCAGGGCTGTATTTCCCGACGACGCTGGCCTGGGTCAGCTCCCTGATTCTCATCGGGGCCATTTTTCCCGGGTGGCTGGCCAGATGCGAGCGGGAGGCCGGGCGGAAAGCTACCGGCCCGCAAACTGCGGGGAGACCATGAAGCGGTACTCGCTGGGAGAGGTTCCCAGGAACAGCCGGAACTGCTTGGTGAAGTATTTTTCGTCCGAGTACCCGACCAGGAATGCAATATCCCGGACTTTCATATCCGAATCGCGGAGCAGTGTCTCCGCTTTTTTGATGCGCAGACGGTTGATGTAGTTGACCATCCCTTCCCCGAATACCTGCTTGAACTTGCGGCTCAGATAATCCCGGTTGATATGGAACAGGTCCGCAATTTCGGTCTGGTCAATTTTCTCGGTATAGAGGAGGGAGAGATAGAGGGCGATCTGTTCAAACAGATCACGGTGGGAAAGCTGCCCCGTAACGGCCTTCATGCCCCCCTTGATTTCCAGCAGCAGGTGCTCCCGCAGATTGTCCAGAGAAAAAAGCAGGTTTTCATCCAGCAGGCTGTTATAGGAAACGCTGTCTGCAAGGGAAATGGTAAAATCCGGGAACACTGCACGGATCATGTTCGTCCAGGTGGTCTCTGCATGGTTTATGCTGCGCTTGAGGTCCGCCATCATGCCAAAGGTCAGGGAATGGGCCTGCAGGATTTCCTGCAGATAGTTTTCCGCCATCCGGATGACCTCTGACTCCCTGCCGACAATCATCCCGGCAAGCATCTGCTGCAGCAGCTTTTCGGGTGGACGGAGCGTCTCAAAACAGGAAACGTAGGGGCGGTGCTCCAGAATATGCGGGGCATTGTGGCAGGGGACGGAGAGAAAACAGGACTGGGCCTCCCGGTAGGCGGACTTGAAATCATTGGGGAACGCAAAGGGAGAGGAGCAGCCCATGAAGAAGGAAGGCGTATTGTAGCCGAAAACCTCCCGGGAGAGTTTTTCAATGGCATTCAGGGATGCGTTTTCGCCGCGGAGCAGGATAAGATAGTTTTCGGGTTTGCCGAAATGCTCGAGGAGATAACCGAAGTCCGAGGAAAGAAGCATATGCCGTATCTTGACCAGGAAAATAGAAAGCGTCTGCTGGAAATGGGCATTGAAGACCGGGAAAAAAGAAGTGTTAAAAAACAGCAGGGAGCATTCGCTGAGATCGGAAAACGGCATGGCAAGCGTCTCAAAGGACCGGTCGATGGTGTCCTGGGTATCAGTCAGCAGGCCCGACAGCAGCTTGCGCAGGTGCCGTGTGGTTTCCTGGGCCTGTTCAATGGGCGCCTCCACCGGTGCCGGTGCGGGTTCCAGAGAATCAATGGCCTTTTTGAGGGCTTTCTGCAGCGCATGCGGTTCAATGGGCTTGAGAAGGTAGTCGACGGCACCGTTCAGGAGCATGGTACGCACATACTCGTAGTCGCTGTGGCCGGAGATGGCGATGAGCTTCGTGGGAAGATGCTTTGACTGAATGAAGGACATGAGATTGATGCCGGTCTGATTCTGCAGGACAATGTCCACGATGGCAATCTCCGGCCGTTCCTTTTCAAGGATGGCACGTGCTTCCAGATAGGACTGGGTGGAGAGCACCTCGGAGAAGCCCAGTTTCTCTGCAGGGATCAGCAGCCGCAGGGCGGTAATGACGTGCTTTTCATCATCGACGATCAGAAGCTTCATGGTTTATCGTCCTCCACAAAGGAAATATGTGCAAGAGGGATGCGGATCTGGACATTGGTGCCGCCGACGGAACTGTGCCCGATGGACATCCGGCAGCCGTCCCCGAAGTGCAGAAGACACCGCATATAGACGTTGGGGATGCCGATGCGCTCGCTGCCGCTCCAGGAAAAGCGTTTCTGAGGGTGGCTGCTGGTGGGGCTTGACAGGGATTCGAGGGCTTCGTACTCTGCCCGGATGCCGGAGAGCTGTTCCATGACGGCAACGGCATGGGCGGGATCAATGGGGACACCGTTGTCCGTAAGCGAGATGAGCAGATCCTGTTCATTGGTATGGGCGGCCAGAACCAGGCAGGGATCTGCCAGTTCTGTCAGCCGGCCGTGCTTGATGGTGTTTTCCACCAGGGGCTGGAGCAGCATTTTGGGAACCTGCAGCTGGCCGTAGTTCCCTTCGAGGTCAATTTCAAAACGGATGTCCGTTCCGAAACGCATGGACTGGAGCTGCAGGTAGCGGGACAGGTAATCTGCTTCCTCCGTCAGGGAAACATGCGTATGTTTGAAGTCCATGGCATACTGCAGCATCTGGCCGAAGCTGGCAATGTAGGAGTAGGTTTCCATATCGCCATGCTCAATGGACGTTGAAGCAATAAACTGCAGCGTATTATAGATGAAGTGTGGGTTGATCTGAGCCTGCAGGGCCATGAGTTCCAGGGACTGGTTCGCCAGGGCAAGCTGGTACTGGGAAAGCATGGAATCATGAATGGTGGAAAGCATATGGTCAATGCTGTCAATAAGCAGCCGGACCTCGTCATTGGCCGGATAGGAGATGTATGCGGACAGAGAGTTGTTCAGATTATATCCTTCATCCCCGGTGTTGATCCGGATAAACGTTGCAATCTGACTGAGCGGATGCAGATACCGCAGCAGGATGACATAAAGGATCAGGGCGAAAAGAAGCAGGAAAAATACAAATACCGTAAGGAGGATGCTCTGGGACAGCAGCATTTCATGGGTAATGGAGCGGATGGTCGCCAGGGAATAGAGCGTCCAGGTACAGTAGGGGCTTTCAATGGGCCAGGACTTGATGAGGGTGTTGTCTTCAATCAGGAAGGAAGAGCCGTCTTTTTTCGGAAGGGAGGTCAGAACAGCCGCCTCCGGTGCGCTGTCCGGAAGGAGGGTGCTGATGAGGTCCTGGTTCCGCGCATAAACGACACGCTTGTTCTCATCGAGAATATAGACATGGTTATCTTCGTCTTCATTGAAACTGCAGTTGCTGTCGATATAATCCGTGGAAATGTCGACGGAAAGAAGTCCGATCACGGTCCGGGAGGACGGAAGCTTAAAGAGGGGGACATGGACGGTAAAGACATTCTGGTTCCGGCTTTCGGTCTTGCTGACCATATGATTGTAGTCCGTGAGCGGATGGGTGCCTTCCACCCAGATGGACTGGCCGGGAAACTCCACCGGATGCTCCGGATAGGCGGATTCATAGGAGTCATAGGGGAGGACCGCCTGATACCGCTGAAGATTTCCGGTTGTCAGAAGGAAGGAGGTACGGAGCGGATAGGCGGACAGATGTATCTGGGAGGCATAGGGGACAGCAGAATAAATGCTGAGCAGGTAGGAATAGATTTTCTTGGAATCCGTTGTTTCGCTGTTGATGAAATTGCTGCTTTTGTCGGTCAGCTCATCGAAGAGCTCATTATTATAGTAGATACTCCGCACCGAGGCGACGCAGGAGGAGATGTAATAGGATAGATTGCTGGTCAGGGCCTGGCCGTTTTGCTCTGCGGTACGGTCATAGCGGGAAATGGAGGACTGGTAGGTATAATTCCGATAGAAAACGAAATAGACCAGCATCAGCAGGGTGGAGACGAGAATAAAGGAGAAGAGTACCTTCAGCCGGATGCTGTGATAATGACGTTCCCGGGATCCAGACATCGTATCCTTCCTTTCCTGTGGTTTTCTTAATCCGATCGGGGAGCAGCAGAATAAAGACATAACCTCAGCCCCTGTACATTTACCGGGATCGGTGAAAACGGTTCTGTTTAGGGTGATGCAGACAGTTTACCATAATGCCGGAGGAATTGCGAGAAACAGATTGCACGGTTTTGCTTATTCCCGGGAATTCCTGCGGAAAATGCAGAATGTGTTAAAGTCCCGGAAGGAAAGCATTATGCGGGGACGGCATCCGCGGAGGGGGAGGATTTTGCGGGGGAAGATGGAGAAGTCAAAATCTTTCCCCGCAAAAGTCAAAATTGTTGGTTTCAAAGGAGGGCAAATTCCACGATAATAAAGCCACCGGCAAACAAGCGGAAAGAAGGGATGACGGATATGCGAAAAAAGGGAAGTATAAAGAAGCGGACGCTGCAGGTCCTGGATTATATCATTTTTATGGGCCCGGCTCTGCTGATGTTTGTTGTTCTGTGTCTCACACCGTTTTTTCAGCAGATCTGGTATTCGTTCACAGACTGGAACGGAATCAAGACAACCTACAACTTCGTGGGCATCCAGAACTACATCAAGGTTTTCAATGAAAGCAAGTACTGGTCGTCCATGCTGTTTACCCTGAGATTCGCCTTCTTTGTTACATTGTTTTCCAATTTCATCGGCTTTGTCTGGGCCTACGGCCTTTCGAAGAATGTTCCCATGCGCAACTTCATGCGTGCGGGCTTCTATATGCCGAAGATCGTCGGGGGCGTCATTCTTGGCTTTGTCTGGCGGTTCATCTTTCAGAACCTTTTCCCGGTGATTGGAAACATGACCGGCATCTCCTGGCTTGCACAGACCTGGTTTTCCACTGCAGAGTCCTCCTTCTGGGCACTGGTCATCGTTATGAGCTGGAGTTCTGCCGGCTATATGATGATTATTTATCTGGCAGGTCTCACCTCGGTTTCGGAAGATTACATTGAGGCGGCAACGGTCGACGGTGCGCCTCCGCTCTTCATCCTGGTCAAGATCATTATTCCGCTCATCATGCCTTCTGTCACCCAGGGACTGTTCCTTTCCATCGTGAACTGTCTGCGCATGTATGACTTGAACATCTCCCTGACCAACGGCAACCCCTTCAGACTTTCCGAGGCCGTAACGATGAACGTCTATCAGACGGCATTTGCCTCCAATAAGATGGGATTCGGTTCTGCGAAAGCCATGATTCTGGTGCTGGTCATTGCAACGATCAGTCTCATTCAGGTGGTTATCACATCCAGACGGGAGGTGCAGCAGTAATGGTAGGATTGGGTATAAGAAAGCGCCTCAGCCTGGGAATCTGGACAGCATTTCTGGTGCTGTGCTTGGTTATTGTCCTGGTTCCGTTTTACATTATTGTCATCAATTCCTTTAAAATCTATGCGGATATCTCCAAGGATATTTTCGCCTGGCCTGGAAGAAATTTTACAACCATTAACTATCAGGAAGCCTGGCGAAGGCTGAACTTTGCGAATTCCCTGAAGAATACGGCGATTATCTCCATTTTCTCCAATTTCGGCGGTGTTGTGTTCTGCAGCATGTGCGGATACTGGATCACCAGACATCCCAATAAGTTCACAAAATGCTGCTTTTATATCATTATTGCCTTCATGGCCATTCCTTTCCAGGCCCTCATGATACCTTTTGCCCGGCTGACGACGAAACTCTCCCTCAGCAACAGCCTGTTCGGCATGGTGATCTGCTTCTGGGCAATGACCGTAAGCCTGAGCACGTTCATTATCACAGGTGCTGTAAAGGCAGTCCCACAGGAAATTGAAAGTGCAGCGCTGATCGACGGTTGCAACCCGCTGCGCACATACTGGTTTGTGGTTTTCCCGCAGATCAAGGGATCGGTCTTTACGGTGGCCACGATCAATACCCTCTGGTTCTGGAATGATTACCTCATGACCCAGATGGTGCTTTCCAAAAACTCCCTGAGAACCATTCAGATTTCCATGCAGTCCCTGTTCAATGAAGCATTCTTTGCCTGGGATGTGGCACTTGCAGCTCTTACGCTTTCCATACTGCCCCTCTTCATCTTCTTTGTTATTGCGCAGAAGCAGGTTCTGGCAGGTGCTTCTGCCGGCGCTGTCAAAGGTTAATCCGGTGAAAACTGCACAAGCAGTTCACAATACACTAATCATCATAGGAGGAAGAAACAATGAAAAAGCTCGCTACCTGGATGCTGGTTCTGGCCATGGTATTCGCGGTCTGCTGTTCTGCAATGGCAGAAGAAAAACCCGCTGGATCCGTGAATCTTTCCATCATGCTGGCTCTTGGCCAGTGGACGGACAACTTCGATGAGCTGATCGAAGCGTACAAGGCGGAGAATCCTCAGATTGGAACGATTGAATATGAATTCCCGTCTTCTTCTACCTATTGGGATCTGCTGAAGGCCAAACTGGCTTCCGGCGAGATGCCTGACATCTTCGGATGCGGCTATGGTGAGCAGATTGCCAACTGGACGGATTATCTCGCAGACCTGTCCGATATGGAACTGGTTGGCAAGCTGTCCGATTCACAGCGCAATGACTGCTCTCTTGACGGCGGCAAGACCGTACAGATCATGCCCATCTACGTTGAAGGCTGGGGCATTATCTACAACATGCGTATGCTCCGCGAAGTCGGCTGGGAGAAAACCCCGGAGACCCGTGCGGAACTGGCTGAACTTCTCGAAGCTCTGAAGCAGGCCGGATACAAGCCCTTCATGGCTCACTATGCTGAGACCAGCCTCGCGCTGACCAACCACCTCGGCTCCACCTGGATCACCAACAAGGAAGACCCGTCCGCATACTTTGCAGAGCTCAAGAGCGGCAAGGATATGGACCTGGCCAACGATCCGGACCTCAACGACATGCTTGACTACTATGACCTCATCCTGCAGTACTGCAACGAGGACTATCTCTCCACCGACAAGTGGGTCGGCCGCAATGCCTTCTATCTCGAAGAAGTCGCCATGGAAGATGACGAAGGTTCCTGGGAAATCCCGAACATCCTGAACGTCAATCCTCCGCTTGCTGATTATGTAAAGCAGGGCCTCTGCCCGATCTCCAACGATGCTGCGAAGAACAAACTGCAGATTGCAACCATCAACGCCGGCATCTACAAGGACGGCAAGAATGTTGACGAAGCCAAGAAGTTCCTCGACTGGCTGATCACCAGCGACATCGCCCAGACCTGGCATCAGGCAAAGATGGGCAACATTCCTGCACATTCCTTCACCGAAGTCAAGCCTGAGCTCTCCTGCCTCGGACAGGACGTATTCGGCTACATTTCTTCCGGCAAGGCCGTTGAAACCCGTACCCCCTGGACTCCTGACGAAGTCAAGGATTCCATCGGCGAAGTATGGAGCCTCTATGTTGGCCGTCAGATCGACCGTGCTACCTTCTTCGAGCAGTATGCACAGATCTGGAAGGATTATGCTGAGAGCCTCTGATTCTGACAATTCCCCTGAAGAGACCACATCCCGTGGTCTCTTTTTTTAGGGATTGCCGGGCATGGCATGTACGCTGTCGGCGGGCGAACGGTTGCGGGACGGCAGACAGGGAATAGCGGAGATAGGGCCGGGTTATCGTGTTCGTCCTGCTTACTTTTCTTTGAAGGATAGTTTTTTTTCGCAGACTGCTCACGGGATATTTTCAGGATTGCTTTTCTGAGTCTTTTCGATTACAGGCTGCTTGATAGACATAAAAGTCGGGCGGAGACACACGAAAAAGCCTGCGCTTCTCCATATCCAATGTACCCGCAGAGACGGTGTGACCGAAAGGTCACGCCGTTTTTTGCGTTTTCAGGGGTCTTTGATATACAACAGTTCCTTCAATCGGCTTGCCGATTGGGATACCATGCGGACGATCATCTGTGCAAAGATGGTGATTCGATACGTTATGAAATGCAAAGACGAGAACCGGATGAAAGAGATATTGCCGGGATTTGAGCTGTAGAGGGTACGCCCCCGCGGTGGATTTCTATACGTACTCACTGCCGCAGTTATATTTTCTTACAAGCTATCACAAAACGAGATTCATGCGTTCAGGGAGAATCCGCCTGATTTCTTACCGTTTCTTAGCTGAAGCTCATGATATAATGAAACGGGGGAGATTATTATGCCGAGGAAAATAAAAGATTGCATCATCACATTATCAATACTAGCAGTAACTTTTTTGTCAATCTTCTCATTCAAATCCTGTTTTAGACAGATTCGCTGATTCCTATGGTATCTGTGTACTGGGCGTTTTTCTGATTGCTTTTCTGACACAGGGATATTTCTGGGGGGTCGCGGCGTCTGTTATCAATGTCGTTGCCGTGTATTTCGCATTTACTTCTCCTTACTATGCTTTTGATTTTTTGTTCACGAAAGCATTTCTTCTGCGGTCGTTATGCTGATTGTTGCCATTATGACCGGTACGCTGACAACCAAAATCAAGGAACATGAAAAAGAACGTGTGGAGAGTGAACGCGAGATCATGCGTGCAAACCAGCTGCGGGCTATGTCCCATGATACAAAGCACGGAATAAGGGAAAACAAGATGGAAGAAATTACATTCAGCCGCGCCGGCCTGAAGATACGAGGTCATGTGTTTGGAATGAAGGACTGCCGGCAGCATGCGGTCCTTCTGAGCCATGGATTTCTGGCAAATGAGAAAATGTGCTATTCCTATGCCAGGCTGCTGGCAGAGATGGGCTTTCTGGCCATTACCTTCGATTTCTGCGGGGGCGGGGTCATCAGCAGGAGCGATGGGCGCAGTCAGGATATGACCATATGGACAGAGGTAGAGGATCTTCTTGCGGTAATGACAGGCTTGAAAGATCAATTTGCTCCGACAGGCATTTCCCTGCTTGGGTGCAGCCAGGGCGGCTTTGTTTCCGGATTGCTGGCTGCTGAACTTGGCAGAGAAAAGATAGAACGGCTGATCATGCTCTACCCTGCAGTGTGCATCCCGGATGATGCACGGAAGGGTGAGATGATGTTCTACCGGTTTGATCCGAATAATATCCCGGATGTACTCGGGCGTTTTCCGATGAAGCTGGGAGGCGACTATGCCAGAACGGTGATCCGGATGGACCCTTTTGAGAAGATGAAAGGATATACAGGCCCTGTATTGCTGATACATGGCACTGCAGATCCTATTGTGAACATTAGTTATGCAAGAAAACTGAAGACAATCTATCCGAACTGCAGATATGAAGAAATTATCGGCGGCGGGCACGGGTTCAAAGGCAAGGCAGAAGAACAGGTGTGCTGTATTCTGCGGGACTATACGAAAGAAACCGGTTTGGAAAGATAATCTCCGGCTACAGTAGGAAACCGTCGAAACAACCACTGGCAAAGGACAGAACATGCCGCAGGGAGAGGCGAAAGGGAATGCGCCGTTTCCGGACATCCCTCTGCCAATACATTCGCTTTGGCATCTATCCGGCAAACCGGACTGCACCCGTGGGGCAGAGGTTCTCTCACTGTGATCGGTATTCCGGGAATGGCAGATGATTTCCCGTTTGTATTTCAGAGCGAGGGCGGGAGAAAGTCACCGTTCCGCAGAAGAAGAGGGGATGGCTGTTTTTCCTTCTTCTTCTGGCGGCCTCTTTCAAAGAAAGAAAAAAAACGGTGTGCCTTGCACACCGTCAGGAAGGGAAAGAACAGACTGCTGCTCAGGATTTCCAGAGACTGTGGAGATTGCAGTACGCATAAGCAGCGATAACCTCTTCTCCGGGAAGAAGGGCAAAGCAGGCCTTGGGGGCATCTCCGGGCTTCAGCTGTTTGCGCTGATTGCCCATGGTGGTTTCCAGAGCGACCCACTCGATGAAATGTGCCTCCAGCATGGGATGCGCAACTGCACCGACGTCTACGGTGACCAGACGGTCTTCGACCTTTACGACAGGAACATGCTTTTCCTGGGCGGCATCCGTGGTGCCGGGAATGATTTCCTTCATTCTCTGTCCGCAGCACATTACCGGTACACCGGTATCTTTTACCATGGCAATAATGTTTCCGCAGTGTTCACAAATATAGAATTTCATAGAATACCTCCTGTATTTGATGGAATGGAACTACGTAAGTCCAGTATAGCATGGAAACGATATTAAGAAAAGCTATATTTTTTTGAAGTACAGTCTGAGGCGGCTGGAAGAGGCGGACGAGGGTGCACCCGTCCACAGGATGCGTTCACGCTGTAATGCGGGGGAGAGATCCTCCTTTTCTTTTTGTTTTGAGGAGAGCACTATTCCCGCGGCTATGGGGTGAGGGTGACTATGACGCCTGCACTAGCCCCGGTGCATCGCCTTTCCGGAAAGGCAAACACAGGCTTTCTGAAGGGATACAGTCCGGCGCTGAGGGAAGGCCGCCTATCGAAAACTATTGGTCGTACGGACGGGGCGGTTCCAGGAAGAAAGAAAGACCTCCTGAAGCAGACTTTTTTTAGCTGCTTCAGGAGGCTTATTTCATGGAAAAAAGGAACAGGGTTATTTGCTTTGTTCGTCTCCAAGGGCTTCGCGCTGCGGGACAAGAACCTTACGGTCATAGCAGGAGAAGGCATCGTCCACCAGCTTTTTGTCGGGGGCCGGGGTGAAGAGGCTGACAACCGGTACGATGACCAGCCCGGCGATCATGCAGAAAGCACCGGCATTGATGGGGCTCTGCAGCAGAGCGGGGAAGGAGGAACGGACGAAAATGTTGGCCAGCATGACAATCGTCGAGAAGAGGAAGCTGACCCAGCAGGAAATCTTGCTGGTGCGCTTCCAGTAGAGGCCGTACAGGAAAGGCGCCAGGAAGGCACCGGCCAGTGCGCCCCAGCTTACACCCATCAGCTGTGCGATGAAGGTGACGTTGGAACGATACTGAATAATGGCAAGGATGACGGAGATGAGGATGAAGACGACAATGAGTCCGCGCATGATCTTTACCTGACGCTTCTCATCCAGGTCCTTGATGAAGTTGTCCTTGAGGAAATCCAGTGTCAGGGTGGAGCTGGAGGTTAACACCAGGGAAGAAAGGGTGGACATGGAGGCAGAGAGAACCAGAATGACAACCACGGCGATGAGCAGGTCCGGGAGTCCGGAGAGCATGGTGGGGATAATGGAATCATAGCCGTTTGCAGCAACGTCAATCTGAGCAGAGAAGAGGCGTCCGAATCCGCCCAGGAAGTAGCAGCCGCCGGCAACGATGAATGCGAAAATCGTGGAGATGATCATGCCTTTATTGATGGCATTTTCACTCTTGATGGCATAGAATTTCTGCACCATCTGCGGGAGGCCCCAGGTACCGAGGGAGGTCAGGAGAACGACGCCGAGAAGGTTGACCGGGTCCGGACCGAAGAAGGAATTGAAGATGCCGGGAGCCGAGGAGACCGCCGGATCCGAAACGGCAGCCAGTCCATCCAGGGCTGCCAGGAAACCGCCCTGCCCTTTGAGAACAGCAGCAACTACGGCACAGATGCCGAAGATCATGATAATGCCCTGGATAAAGTCATTGATGGCAGTTGCCATGTATCCTCCGGCGATGACATAAATGCCGGTGAGGATGGCCATGACGATGACACAGATGGAATAGTCGATGTTGAAAGCCATTCCGAACAGACGGGAAAGACCATTATAAAGGCTCGCGGTGTAAGGAATCAGGAAAATAAAGATAATGATGGAAGCGACGATCTTCAGGGATTTGCTTCCGAAACGTTTGCCGAAGAACTCCGGCATGGTGGCACTGGAAAGGTGCTGAGTCATGATCCGGGTGCGGCGGCCGAGCACGGCCCATGCCAGCAGGGATCCCAGCAAAGCATTCATGATGCCTGCCCATGTTGCAGCAATGCCGTATTTCCATCCGAATTGACCGGCGTAGCCGACGAATACCACAGCAGAGAAATAGGAGGTGCCATAGGCAAAGGCAGTAAGCCACGGACCGACAGCACGGCCGCCCAGGACGAAACCATCTACATTTGTAGCATGACGACGGCAATAGAAGCCGATGGCAACCATGGAACCGAAAAAGACGAGCAGCATGAGCAGTTTGATTAACATGGGAGATCAAGTCCTTTCTGCAAAATTCTTTATTGCTTTTACGCGTTAAAGCATAACGCATGAAAGCGATAAAGTCAAGAGGGAATTTTTAAAATCCAAAATTTTTTTGGGGAGGAGGAGAGCCTTCCCGGAAGTGTTGACGGTATCGAAAAAATTGCATATAATACAGGCATTCCTAGAAAAAAAGTAACAGAGGACGTACCATGACAAAAAAACGGTTCTCTTTTTTCCTTTTCAGTCTGCTGATCTTTCTCTGCCTGATGGCCATCGGTGCAGCAGAGGGAGATATTCTTGTGAAAAATGATGCGGTCGCGGTTTCCGTTTCTTCCTTTATTCAGGAGGACGATGCCTTCGAAATGACGCTGCAGATTGAAAACCGCTCGGAAGAGCGGATACTGTTTGTTTCCAATGATCATGTGCTGAACGGATGGGAGACAGCGATGGCTTTTTCCCGGGAGATCCCTGAGGAAAGCACGATTGAGGAAAGCATCCGGTATGAAGGGCTTTCCTCCTACGGCATTCACCAGGCAGTGAATCAGGTGGCTTTCGGAATCCTTGTCTATGAAAATGCCAGCGTATTTGGCAAGCACCTGATGCAGGAACGGGTTGCCTGGTACCCCTATGGGGAAGAAAAGGGGGAAGCGGAGGACTATGTTCCGGATCCGCAGAACCTGGCAGCCGTGGAAAAAGAGCAGGTAGCCATGTACCTGGAGCGTGCAGAGAAGAAGGAAAACCAGGTGCTGCTTTCCTGGGTCTGCATCAACCGCACGGAAGATGCAGTCATGTATTATGCGGAGGAATCCCCAGCACGGCTGGAAAACACGGAATGCAGGTGGGCTACGGAGCTTTCACCGGACTGCAGCAAACGGGTGACGGTAATCTGGCCGCTGACAAACGAAGCGGCAGAAAGCCTGAACATGACGCTTCGCTGCTTTAATTCCAGCAACTGGACGTTTACGGATTTTTTTAATGAACAGGTTGAGGTATCGTTGCAAACGGAATAGAAGCCGTCCGGAAGGACGGTTTTTTTGCAGAGAGAAGAACAGGACGGGGCTGGAATTGGCTGTCCGGAAGGCCGCAGGAGGCTTTTCCTGCCTATGGTATGCCTCCGGCAGGGATTGTTGCAAAATCATTCCGACTAAAGTATGATTATCCATGGTCAGATGGCAGTACACATAAGGTACGGAACAGGAAAGATGAAGGAGGGTTTTCCATGAAACGAAAGACTTGTCTGCGGATGGCGCTTGTCTGTATACTGGTGTGTCTTGCGTCATTCAGTCCTGGCGGCAGCTGTGAAGAAAATACGCTTTCGGATCCGGAGTCCATCTATCAGGTTGCTCTGCTGCAATCCCTCGCCCAGGGCCATTTTGACGGAATCATCACTGTGGGAGAGCTGAGGGAGCACGGAGATACCGGCATCGGCACCTTTGAAGGCGTCAATGGTGAAATGATCGTTCTGGAAGGCGTGGTTTACCAGGCAATCCACGACGGAAGCATCGTGATCCCGCCGGATAGCGAGACAGTCCCGTTTTCCAATGTGACATTTTTTGAGCCCGATATCCAGATACCACTGACAGACGTACCGGACATGGCTTCGCTTCAGGAACAGCTGAATCACATGGTGCGCGAGAATGGCGCCAATCTTTTCTATATGGTTAAAATCGACGGCGATTTTTCTGCCATCAAGGTGCGCAGCGAATACAAGCAGGAAAAGCCTTACCGGGAACTGGATGTCGCGCTCGCCGCAGATCAGATCGAATGCGACTATGAGAATATCAGCGGAACGATGGTTGGCCTGTACTGCCCCTCGTTCATGAGCGGACTCAACAGCATCGGCTGGCATTTCCATTTCATTACAGAAGACCTGACCCGGGGCGGGCATGTGCTGCAGGTAAGCATCGGCAACGCGGATGCATTTTTCGATTCCACACCCGGGTTCACGCTGATGCTGCCCGAGGAAGACGGAGATTTTCAGAGCATGGACCTGAGCCGGAATATGGATGAAGCTATCCACCGTGCGGAGACGGCAACTATATCAAATACCCTGCAGGAAAATGCAGATGCAGACGCGGAACAGGCAGCTCCGGAAACACCGGCGGATTGAGTTCGCGGGACGAGTAAAAAGGAGACCCGCAGGTGCGGCGGAATTGCAGCAGCCCGTCGGATGAACATTCTCATGAATCCCGGCTGTTGTGGCACAAGGGGATTCTGCTGGAATATGAAGCATTCTGACCATTGAATACTATTGGAAATGTTGAGCTGAAGAACATGAAGAAGACAATTGGTATCCTGGCGCATGTTGATGCCGGAAAGACGACGTTTTCAGAACAGGTGCTCCTGCACAGCCATGTTCTGCGTACCGCGGGGAGGGTGGACCATCAGAATGCCTTCCTCGACTTTCATCCCATGGAACGGGAGCGGGGGATTACCATTTTCTCGGAACAGGCCTGCATCGCCCATGGAGACGATACCATTTACTGGGTAGACACTCCGGGCCATTCGGATTTTACGGCGGAGATGGAAAGGGCGCTTTCCATCCTGGATGCGGCGGTGCTGGTTGTCAGCAGCAGTGAAGGCATTGAGGGACATACAGAGCTTCTCTGGCAGCTGCTTGCCGCACAGAATATTCCCACGATTCTGCTGCTCAACAAGATCGATCTGCCCAGTGCAGACCCCCAGAGGGTGATAGGTGAGCTGACACACGCTTTTTCCTCCGATGTGGTGGATTTCCGGCAGGCGCAGAAGAGCGACAGGCTAGATTCGGAACTGTGCGAGGAGGTTCTGCTCCGGGATGAGGAACTGATGGAAGCGCCGGGTATCAGCGATGAAATGTACGCTGCAGCACTGTCGCGGGAATTCATGAACCGGGAAATCTTTCCTGTCTTTGCAGTTTCTGCCCTGCAGGATGAAGGAGTAGGGGAGGCCATGGAATGGATCTTCCGCCTGCCCCGAACGCAGTACGGAAACCGCCTGCAGGAGGAAGCAGGCGGAATTGTCTACCGGGTGCGGCATGAGGATCAGCGGATTACGCTGATCAAGCTTCTTTCCGGTACGCTGCATGTCAAGGATATCTTTCCGGGAAGCGAGCAGAAAATCAATGAGATCCGCTGCTATCAGGGGGCAAAATACCAGAGCGTGCAGACGGCGGAAGCCGGGGACCTTATCGGCATCCCGGGACTGACGGGCTTCCTGCCGGGGGATGCCTTCGGCAATGCCGAACGCAGGCTGAAGATGTCTCCCACGGCCATTGCAGCGGACGTCCTCTGGGATACCGCAGCGATTCCGGCCTTTAAAATGGTGGCCATGCTGAGGGAGATGGAAGAAGAGAGCCCGGAGATGGCCGTCAGGACGCTCCGGGAACATGTCACGGTCCATGTCATGGGCAGGATACAGCTGGAAGTGATGCAGGAACGCTTCCGGGAACGTTTCGGGGCGGAGATTTCCTTCGGCAGCCCCTATGTGCTGTATAAGGAAACCATTGCAGCACCCGTGGTCGGCATCGGCCATTACGAACCCCTCCGCCACTATGCGGAGGTCCATCTGCGGCTGGTACCGGCGGAACGGGGTTCCGGCATTCATTTTGTATCCCGCACCAGTGTCAATGACCTGGCCCTCAACTGGCAGCGCCTCATTGAAACCCATGTATTCGAGAAGGAGCATAAGGGGGTTCTGACCGGATCTCCGCTGACGGATGTAACGGTGGAACTGATTGCAGGACGCGCCCATTTAAAGCATACGGAGGGCGGCGATTTCCGGCAGGCGGTTTACCGGGCGATCCGCCAGGGGCTGATGCAGGCAGACAGCGTTCTCCTGGAGCCCATTGTGCGTTTTGAAGTGACGGTGCCGGAGGCTGCCATGGGGAAGATCTCAGCGTCTCTCTCCAGGATACAGGCAGAGACGGAAGGACCTGAAATACAGGGGGATAAAGTACGGCTGAACGGGCTTGCGCGGCTGTCTGCCTTCATGCAGTGGCAGGATCAGTTCATGCAGCTTACCCATGGCCGGGGATCTGTCCGGTATGCGGTACACCATTATGCACCGGCAGCAGATGCGGAAAAACGCATTGCGGAAGCAGACTACAATCCGCTGGCCGATGATACGCCGGATTCCGTATTCTGTTCGCACGGGGCGGGGTATACCGTGCCGTGGAATGAAGTCGCGCTGCATGCACATCTGCATCCGGAGCTTGACAGTTAAGAGCAGCATGCCTAGAATACTGATCATCATGAAAGAAGGAGCTTTTTACCATGGAATGGATGATTGATACCGCCAACCTGGATGCAATCTCCGAGGCGCTTTCCATTTTTCCCATTGCAGGCGTAACCACAAATCCTACGATCCTGAAGGCGGAATGGCCGTTTCATTATGAAGAACACCTGAAGGCCATCCGAAGGATCTGCGCGGATCAGACGATGCATGTTCAGGTCTATGAAGACGGGTGCGAAAGCATGATTGCCCAGGCGGAGAAGCTGTGCGGCATGCTGGGAAGGGAACTGTATCTGAAAGTACCGGCAACGGTGGAAGGCATGAAAGCGATCCGGAAAATGAAAACAGAAGGATACCGGGTGACAGCGACCGCCATCTATTCCACGCTGCAGGGAATGCTGGCCATTGAAGCCGGCGCGGATTACCTGGCGCCTTATTGCAACCGCATGGAGCAGAATGAGACCGATTTCGGCGATGTTATTGCAAAGATGCGCAGAATGATTGACCGGGATCACTACCCGTCGAAGATTCTCGGTGCCAGTTTCAAAAATGCCTCCCAGCTCACAAGGGCGATTGACAATGGTGCGCATGCGGTTACCGTTCCGCCGGAGATGCTGAAGGCTGTCCTGATTTCTCCTCTGGTGGCGGATGCGGTTGCTGCCTTTAATGCAAACTACCGGACGATTACCGGAATGGACACGCACTGAGAAAAACAGGGAACGGAGCGCCAGACACCACACCGGGATAATATGCGAAAAAGCCCGAATCAAAACGGATTCGGGCTGATTTTGTCTTCCGGTTCAGACAGAGAAAGGAAAACAGCATGGAATTGAAAGAACTGCCATATGATCTGACGGTATGCAAAGTGGAAAGCCTTGCGGATGTCAATCTGAATGCGGAAATCTTTTTCATCGGGAAAACCGACGAAGAGCTTTCTGTAGTATGTAAAACCATGGACACACCGCCGTCGGCAACGGACAGAGATGACGGATGGAAGGCATTCCGGATTCAGGGAGTCCTGGATTTTTCCCTGGTCGGAATTCTTTCCAGACTGTCCGGATTGCTGGCCGAAAACCAGATTCCGATCTTTGCGGTATCTACCTATAATACGGACTATATTCTGCTGAAGGCGGAGTTTTTCCAACATGCTGCAGATATCTTCCGAAATGCCGGATACACTGTCGTGTAATGGGTCTTTCCGGAGAAACAGATTGATGACTGTAATCCACGAACTGACGGACATGCAACTGCTGAACGGATTCAGTGGATTGGTCAAGGAGCAGAGTGAAATCTTGGGATCACGCTATGTTGAGAAAATGGAATTTCTACAATATCCAGAAAATTCTGAGCCACAGGTGTGATCAAAACATCTATAATCCAACACAGCCCAGCAGCGAAGAATCGCTGCCCTTTTTTCTCTCACCAAAAGGTCTGCCCGCAGAATCGTTGAAGAAAGACGGAATATGGTGAATGGCTGCAATCTATCCATCGTACCTGGGGGATGAGCTGATGGTGCTGCTGATCCGGGTCTTAAGTAGAGGCATTCCGGAATGCATTTGAAACGGTAGCATCTGGCGCACAAAAATTTGTGGGCCTGGTGCAGCTGTATTACATGGTAATGATGGAGATTGAATATGAGCGAAGAAGAGCTTTGAAAGAGCATGATGTTTTCAAGTGACACAGTGAGTATATGCCGAAGTCACCAGGAAAGAAAAAATGGGATCAGCAACGCATAACCTCTTTACAGAAGAGAAGAATATTTTTCATGCTAAAATCTTGCATAAAAATTATCATATGGTATAATCAGACCTGTAAAGGAGGAGGTGCTGGTTATGCTTTTATCCCTTCGTCTGAATAACTTTATGATTTATAACCATGAAGTCGAGTTTTCAATGATGGCAAACATGCATTACCGTCGTTTTCCAACCAATGTCGCGTCTGTGCATGGCGTACATGCCCTGAAGACTGCGGTCCTGCTTGGACCGAATAACACAGGGAAGACTATTTTTGTACGGGCGATCGCCATGATGAAGTCTGTCATGCTGAACCAGCCTGCAGGGATTGTGCCCAACTTTTTCTCGGAAAATGACATTGTGGAAGCAAGTATTTCTTTTCTGCAGAACGGTGGCGAGTACATCTTCGAATTCGGGTATGATGCAGCACATGGGGAGTTTATCTACGAGCGCTTTATCGAAGTCACTCGTGACAGGCATAAGAACATAAAACGCAGTATGCTGCTCATGAGGGATATCCGGAAGAAAGAATATGTAGCTGTTGATGAAACACTGGTAGCGACCATGAAGGTAGCGTCCCGCCATAATCTACTGATCTATTTGTTGGACACGGAAAGCTTTCCGACGCTGGACCATATTAGGAAGACGATCATCGCATTTGCTTCCAGGATAGATGTTCTTGATATGAACAACATTCCAATTAAGAAAACTATTGAAATGCTAAAGATGTCTGATGAAGATAGTCAGCGTGTTGCAAAGTTTGTCCTGAATGCGGATCTCTCACTGGAGGATTACAGATATGCAGGAGATGACGAGGTCAGGATCGTATTCCAGAACGTTAATGCTGAAAAGTCTGCGCCTCAGGAGAATGCGTTGCAACAGGCCGCTCCGCTGGCAGAGATGCTGCACCTCGTCTCTGTCTATCACGGTGTTCCTGTGCCAAGTATCATATATGATTCAACTGGGACAAAGAAAATGGCGGCCCTTGCAAGCTATGTCATTGGAGCACTTAGGGATGGACGTATCCTTATTGTAGATGAACTGGATAACAGCCTGCATTTCAGACTCACTCGCGCGATCATCAATCTCTTCAATAATGAGCTCAATGTGAATGCGCAGATGATTGTCACGGCTCATGATATTTCTCTTCTCGACTGTCATTTCTTGTTCAGAAAAGAGCAGATATGGTTTACGCATAAAGATCAGGACAGAGCTTACCTGTATTCGCTGGCAGAATTTACGGCCAGTGAAACCAAAACCAGAGGTACATCGGATCTGATCGCAAAATATCGTGCGGGGGTCTTTGGCGCACTCCCTGAGCCCGATCTGTTTGAAACACTCCAGAAGGTGAGAAATTCATGAGTTCCCGGCCTCCAGTCCAAAGCAGGCACAGGATATGCGTTATCTGCGAGGGATATGAAGATTATCATTATTTCAGGCGCTTGCTTGATCTGAATGTCTGGAATTCCGCATATAGTTTTACATTGATCAACGTGAAAAGTGCTTCGAACATTCCCAGCCGGTTTCAGAACGAATTTCAGAATAACAGCTATGAGATCATACTGGTATTCTGTGACACTGATAAGGAACCTTATCGAGAGTATGTTCAGGTCAAAGCTAAAATCAATAGATTTCTCGGAAAGAGGAAGGCCGCGGAAAAGCTTATTATCTTTGCCAATCCATGTACCATGCAGATAATGTTGCTGCACTTTGGTGACATCTCTCTTAAGAACCAGGGAAAGAAAACCAACAGCGCTGTCATAGCACAAATGACAGGAATTCAGAGCTACGAAGCGCATAAGGGTCAGATCAGAGAATTGTGCAGCAAGATCACCCGCACCAACTACCTGGAAGTCAACTACCCGCCACTTAAGCCCAAAGGCTGGAAGTGGGGGCTTGAAACAGAGTCCGGTTGACTAGCCAAAGGTCTTTGGGACCTATGTTGAAAGCGTCATAACACCCATGGACGTATCACCAAATCTGTGGCTCTGTTGACCGCATATTAAAAGCTCTGACGGGGAGGAGCGGTGTGGCGGTCGTAAAAAGCGCTTTCAACCCTGGCGAAGGTGAC
>CAMVHE010000016.1 GCA_947167215.1 uncultured Clostridia bacterium | reverse complement strand
AGAAACTTGAGATTCTCGGAAAATACGCTTCCGCCGAATATTCCGATGCGGCACAATACACGGAGCTTTTGTTCGAACTCGGAAGGACGAGGGTTCAGTCTTCAGACAGCAAGGGAGCGGAAAAGGCTTTCAGAAGCCTGGTGGAGAATCCTGTAGACAGCATTTATTTCGGAAGGGCCCTGATGGAACTCGGTATGCTGTATTCCAATCAGGGAAACACCTCCAAAGCCAAGGAATGCTACCGGAATGCGGCTGAAAGCAACCTCTCGCCTGAAGAAATCCAGGCGGCTATGAATGCTTACCAGAACATCTGCAACGAAGAAGGAAATCCGGACGAGTTCTTCAAGTGGGTTTCCCAAAGGGGCGGAAACGATCCTTCCGGCGATGATAATGCAAAACTGCTGTTCAACGCGGCAGAACAGATATTCCTGGCAGAAAAATTCGAAGCTGCGGCAGAAGCGTTCAAGTCTTTCATCGCCGGGCATCCTGACCACAATCCTTCCAAATCCTGGTATTACCTGGCCGAAAGCCTCTCCAGGACAGCGGATTACAGCGGAGCGGCAGAGGCCTTCTTCCATCTGGATACTTTGGAGGGAGTCAAGATGCTTTTCCTTGCCAAGGATTACAACAAAATCACGGCTAATTCGTCTGTATTCATGGAGAGTGCAGACAAAGCCCACAAGAGGGAGATGGCCTACTACATTGCCAAATCTTTCCTGGCAAATTCAGATGCGGACAAAGCCATTGAACCTTTGAAGATAGTCGCAGAGGATCCAAGCGACAAATTTGGAGGCGAAGCTGCCTATCTGCTTGTAAAGGACACATACGACAGAGGAAAGTTCGAGAAAGTGGAGAATATGGTATTCGCTCTGTCTGAACAGAATATAGACCGGACATGGCTTGCCAGGACATACCTTCTCCTGGGAGACAGTTACTATGACCAGGAAGACTACGAGCAGGCGGAAGCCGTATTCAAGAGCATAGTCTCTTCCTATGACGGACCGGATGCCCAGATAAAGGAAACCGCCAAGGCCCGTGCCGCCCAAGCTGCAAAAAAGAAATGATGATCAACGATATGAACAGAAAAACAAACGAAACCAGGAAAGCGGTATAGAGCCAGTTCATCTGAATCCATGTCATGGAAACGGCAGTAACCCCTTCGTTGGTCTGAATGACGTTCCATTCGCTTCGAATTGCCAGAACACTGAAAAAGGCAATAATGACATTGCCAAGAACGTCAGTGATTCGCTTGACCGGTGCAGGAAGGGCGTTCACAACCATGTCAACAACGATATCGGCTCCCTCTGCAAGACAGAGCGGGGCTCCGATGAATATCATCAGGCTGAAGCAGAGCCGGCAAAGCTCTTCCGTAAAATTCTGCCCGATGGTAAAAAGTCTGCATACGATCTGGATAACCATGCAGACCATAATGACGGCAAGCAGAGCAACGCAGATGCCTTCTGCGATTTTGAGGTATACTTTGGCAATTTTTTTGAACATGATGTCCTCCTCGTGGGGCGGATGTGAAACAGGCAGCTTTGCCCCCGGATGAAAAGGGGACTGACACCGTTCTTCGTGCAGTCCCCTATGAAAAAGATAATCTTATTTGGCGAAGCTCATGACTTCATCATAGCTGGACACGGTCCACTTTGACTCAAACTGAGACTTGTAGAAGTCGGTGAGAGCGCTGCGGAAAGCGGCACGATCGATGTCTACCAGCTCCATGCCGGCATCCAGACAGGCCTGCTTGTATTCTGCACGCTTGTCAGCAGACAGCTGATCGGCATATGCCAGGTCTTCAGCGGCACATTCCTGCAGAACCTTCTGCTGCTCTTCACTCATGGACTCATACAGATCCTTGTTGATGAAAAGGCCGACGAACTCAAGAACATGATCGCTTTCCATGATGTACTTCTGTACTTCATAAAGCTTCAGGGTATTCATCTGCTCATATCCGCCTTCACAGGCTTCTGCCATGTGGGTGGAGAGGCCGGTGTACAGTTCATTCATGGAAATGGTGGTCGGGCTTACGTTCAGGGCGGACCAGGTATCCACATAAACCGTCATGCCGGGAAGACGGAGCTTGAGACCGGAAACATCTGCCGGTGCGGAGACGGGCTTGTTGGAAGCCAGTACACGGGTATCACGCTTGTGCCAGCCGAGGGTAACAAAACCATTTTCTTCATACCGGGCTTTGAGGGAGTCGCCGATTCCGCTTTCAAGCAGAGCGGTCATGTGATCCCAGTCCTGAACAAGGAACGGAGAATCCAGGAAGGTGTATTCCGGAGCATAAAGATCCAGACCTTCCAGACCTGCCATGGTCATATCAAGGTCGCCGCTGGCAACGGAAGCATAGTTGTCGCTGGGGTTTCCAAGCGTGCCATCCGTAAAGAGGCTGATATCAATGGAACCGCCGGATTTTTCCCTGACGTCATCTACGAATTTCTGGAGAGCTACGCCGGCAGGAGCATCCGCAGCATAAGCGGTGGCAAGGTCAATCATAAAGGTCTTGTCTGCCAGTGCTGCGCTGAGAGAAAGGGCAAATACGAGAGCAAGGACGAGGGTAAGAAGCTTTTTCATGGGAGTTCCTCCTTCACAATAAATATTAGGTCTAATATTTGCAGAGAATTTTGAAAATTAGGTCGAATTTCAGAATTCAATTTGTCGCTTTTTCGAAATCTCTGCAAGCTGAATATATTATATGAAATAAAAATCCAAATGATAACTGGCAGAATATACAAAATATGTTGCAAAAGATATGCGACAAGTACAAAAGTAATCAATACAGAATTAGATCGAATAAAAATAGAATTAGACCTAATAATAGAGAGGCATGCTGGCTGGTTCTGCTTCTTCCTGAAGTGGAAAATCGGGAAATCTGCGCTGAGAAAGCTTCAAAACTGGCGAATAGTGAGAACAAAAAAAGATGCCGTGGGCATCTTTGAAGAAAGGAGGCAGTCATAAGGGCAGAAAGAATAGTCCCGCGGGGGGGGGCATCCCGGCATGGAAGCAGAAAAATTGAAGCATGGGATGCTGATGCGGGGAGGACTGAAAGGGATAGATTGGGCATGCTGATGGATGACGGGGCACACCGGCTGAAAGGGTTGCTTGAAAAGTTAAATCGGATGCAATATAATATGCCGGCATGACGTAAAACGAACAAAAATAAAAAAAGAACCCTTTTCAAGGGCTCCGCATGGTGCCGGTGGTGGGACTTGAACCCACACGGGTTTTACCCCAACGGATTTTGAGTCCGTCACGTCTGCCATTCCATCACACCGGCAACGATGAGTATTATATTAGATAGCCGGAATATCGTCAAGAGAAAAAACGGAAATTCGGAGGAATTCACCAGGTGCAGGGAAATCTTCCGGGCCGGGGGAGGAAAAACATGTTTACCATCAGAGAGAAAAAACATCTGAATCCCACCGTTGGGAAAATGGTGATTGAAGCACCGCTGATAGCCAGAAAGGCGGAGCCGGGACAGTTTATCATTTATCGGGCTTTCCCTGACAGTGAACGGGTACCGCTGACCATTGCCGATACAGACCGGGATAATGGCACCGTGACAATTGTCTATCAGATTGTCGGAGCATCGACCATGGAGCTGGATCGGCTCAATGAAGGCGATTCGCTGTGTGACTTTGTGGGGCCGCTTGGCAGGCCGACAGAAACGGAAGGCCGTCACAAGGTCTGTGTAATCGGAGGCGGCGTGGGCTGCGCAATAGCTTATCCCGTTACCAAAAAACTGCATGAGCAGGGGTGCGTGGTGCATGCAATTACCGGATTCCGCAATCGGGACCTGGTCATTCTGGAAGAGGAATTCAGAAAAGTATCGGATGAACTCTGCATCATGACGGATGATGGCAGCTACGGTGCAAAAGGTGTTGTGACGGCAGCGCTGGAGGAACTGATTCAGAAAGGCAATGTATATGATGAAGTAATTGCCATCGGTCCACTGATCATGATGAAGTTTGTCTGTCTTACGACAAAGAAGTACGGGATCAAAACGACGGTTTCCATGAACCCCATCATGATTGACGGTACGGGCATGTGCGGCGGCTGCCGTCTGACTGTGGGCGGTGAGACAAAGTTTGCCTGCGTTGACGGTCCGGATTTTGACGGGCATCTGGTGGATTTTGATGAGGCAATGAAGCGCGGCTCCATGTACCGTGATTTTGAAGCCCACGCAAGGGAAGCAGAATGCAATCTGCTGGCGAAGGAGGGAAAATAAGATGGCAGCAACAAGAAATATGGATCCGAAAAAGTGCCCGATGCCTTCGCAGGACCCGATGGTTCGAAATCATAATTTTGAGGAAGTTGCTCTGGGCTATACCTATGAAATGGCAGTAAATGAAGCCAGACGCTGCCTTCACTGTCCCACCAAACCCTGTGTCAGTGCCTGCCCGGTGATGATACATATTCCGGATTTCATTGAGAAGGTCGCCAACGAAGACATGGAGGGTGCCTATCAGATTCTTGCGGCATCTTCTGCCCTGCCTGCGGTCTGCGGCCGTGTATGTCCGCAGGAGAGCCAGTGTGAAGGCCAGTGCGTCCGCGGCAGAATGAAAGACGGAGAACCTGTGGGAATCGGCCGCCTGGAAAGGTTTGTTGCTGACTGGCACCGGCAAAATGTATCCGTCGAGCCGGTAAAGCCGGAACCCAATGGACATAAGGTTGCGGTAATCGGTTCCGGTCCTTCCGGACTCACTGCAGCCGGAGATCTTGCCCGCCTTGGCTATGCGGTTACGGTTTTTGAGGCACTGCATGTGGCGGGAGGCGTGCTGGTATACGGCATTCCGGAATTCAGACTGCCCAAGGCGATTGTACAGCAGGAAATCGACGGGCTCAGGAAACTGGGAGTCGAAATCGAGACCAATATGGTAATTGGCAAGGTGCTGACGATAGATGAACTCCTGAATGAATTCGGCTATGAGGCGGTATATATTGCTTCTGGTGCCGGCCTGCCGCGATTTATGGGAATCCCGGGAGAAAGCCTGAATGGAGTTTATTCGGCCAATGAGTATCTGACGCGCATCAACCTGATGAAGGCATTCAAGAAAGGAAGCAAGACACCTATTAAAAAGAGCGCCAAGGTAGCCGTTGTCGGCGGCGGCAATGTGGCCATGGATGCGGCACGCTCCGCCCTGCGTCTTGGAGCCAGCCAGGTGTACATTGTTTACCGCAGAAGCCTCCAGGAACTCCCCGCCAGAGCGGAGGAGGTGGAGCATGCCAAAGAAGAGGGCATCATCTTCCGCCTGCTGACCAATCCGACGGAAATTCTGGGGAATGACAAAGGCGAAGTATGCGGCATGCGCTGCGTGGAGATGGAACTTGGCGAACCGGACGCTTCCGGACGCAGGCGCCCTGTAGTCCGGGAAGGCAGTGACTTCGAGCTGGAAGTGGACACAGTCATTATGGCGATCGGTACCAGTCCGAATCCTCTGATTCGCTCGACAACGCCGGGACTCGAAAGCAACCGGCATGGCTGCATCGTTACAAACGGAGAAGAAGGGCTCACCAGCCGGGAAGGCATTTATGCCGGCGGTGATGCAGTTACCGGTGCGGCAACGGTTATCCTGGCAATGGGCGCAGGAAAAAAAGCAGCTGCAGCGATCGATCAGTATATCCGGTCCAAAAATTCATAAAGAAATCCCGGCACCACAGCGGTGCCGGGATTTGACTATTCCTTTTTCTTGCTGAAGGCAAGACAGAAGAACACAGGCGTGGCGGCCATTAACGGATAGGCGTAACGGACAAAAACGCCGGCGGAGAAGAGGATGCTTAGAAAAATTCCCCAGAGCGGGAGAAGCGTGTAACGGTGGGGAAGCCGCAGAAAGCGAAGCCGCAGACTCAGCAGCAGCAGCAGGAAGGAATAAGTGGATGGAATAAAGAGAAAAGAAATAAGTGGGATCTTTTCATGAATGACGTCATGGGTAAAGAGACGGATGAAGGACCGCAGCCCGGGAAGCAGGGAAACCGGGTGGATATCATAATCCTGATAGTAATAAGCGGTATTCAGGTAAACCATGGTTGCTTCTTCCGTGCTGAGGGTATGGCCGTGACTGGTGTCTCCGGGGTACCAGATACCAATGCAGTTTTCGAGAAATGCTTCCAGATAGATTCTGGGATAATGGATGCCGTAATGCGCCCAGGTTCTCCAGAAATTAATGGGATCTTTCTGATAGAGTGAAAGGTTGAAGTTGCCGCCTTTGGCGGGATCTGCACAGTTTTCCCGGTATCGGTGAATGGCAAAGGAGAATCTTTTGGCAATATCCTCGTATTCATTGGGAGAAAGGTCGCCCCGGGCAGCCGTTCGCATCAGCTGCTGGCAGGGAATGCTCATCAGCTCTGTACCGGGTATGCTGGCTGCATGGGTGAGAGTGTCGAGGAGCTTTGGGGTGCCGGTGCAGAGCAGCAGGGTGACAAAACACAGGGGGAGTACCTTTCTGGCAGGCTTGCAGGTAAAAAGCAGACAGAGCAATCCGGGAAGATATGCAAATATGGCATTGTGCCGCAGCAGTGCCATGCAAAGGCAGAAGAAGGCGAACCGGATCTTACGGAAGAGGGAACCGGTAAAGCGTCCGGGATCTTCGGAGATGCTCCAGAGTTCTGTGCACATGGCGGTGCATAATGCCGTAAAGAGAGAATCCTTGATGGTGGAAATGGCCAGCACGCCATGAAAAGGAAGAAATGCAAAGCACAGGGCGAGAAGAAACGTAAAAACGGGATGCACATTCCGGGAAACGTGAGCGCATACCCAGGCATAAAGTGCGGCAACGATGGTATACTGGACGAACGTATAAGTGGCTGCACCGGCGGTCATGCTGCCGAACAGCAGCTCTCCGATGCGGTAACAGGTGCCGATCAGGAGAGTATGGAATACCGGATGGGCGGACTGGTAGACACCGGAGGTGTACTGAGCAATTTCGTGCTCAAAATCATAGGCGACAATACCGGGATAAAAGGCAAGAAAAAAAAGCGTATAGGACCCAAGGAAGAGAAGGAAGAAATAAGGGAAAGGCAGAGCATATGCCTGATATTCGGAAGGGCAGAACGTGAAAAAATAGGAAGAGAGGGCACCCAGCAGCGGAGAAGCCATGCAAGGAACGGCAATGCGCCGAAGCATACTTCCCATACCGGGGAGAAAGCGGTCATAGACATAAAGCTCGCAGCCGATGCTCAGACAGACAGCGAGAATAAAACCGAAGAGAAAACCGTATTTAAGGGATCTCTCTGAATGCCGGCAGAGGGCGTGGAAGACAGGGAAAGCGGCGGAAGCCAGCAGGAGGGAAGAAAGCACCCCTGAACGAAAGACGACGGAATCCGGATTTTCGGGAATCAGGTATGGGGAAGCAGCAAAGGCGAGCAGAATGATGAGTACGGTCAGGGGAACCGCATACTTCTGCAGCCTGGAAAATGCAGAGTTCATGAATAAAGGCTCCTTTTGGAGATGATGACTTCATTATACAAAGCGAAAGGAGGACTGGCAAGAAAAAAAGAGCCCTGAAATGCAGAGCTCATGGTTTTATGACGGGGGTGCCTAACTGTTCTATAATGGTACGATAGATAAGAGAGGCACGGGCTTTCCACTGGGAACAATAGAGTTTTGCCTGTTCTTTGTCAGCGGCTACAATGTCCAGGGAAAAAAGTGCCTCTTCCGCTTCCAGAATACGCAGATGAACCACATAGGAACCGCCGACCTCTTCCCAGTCTGCAGGCATCTGAAGTTCATCCTGAATGCGTCTGCGCCAGGCGGGAGCGGCGAGTGCGATACGCTCGCGTACGGAACCGTACACATCGGGCTCAAAAAGAGAGATGCTGTCGCGCCCGGCTTGCGTGAGGACGAGCAGCGTGCCTTCCAGACGGGTGACTTCCCTTATGCAGCCTGCATCCTTGAGGTCTGCCAGGGAAAGATAGAAGTTAAATTGATTGACTTTGGTATTTTCGAGAATAAAGCGCAGAAGCTGGAGTTCTGTGCAGTTGCCAAGATGCTCGAGAGCAATAAGCAGCGTCAGGCGGTCACGATGATCTGCCCTGCCGGAATCAACCATCCAATCGCCCCCTTTCGCATGGACAGGATTACGTGCATGAACACGAAACATCTGTGCGGTACACAATTAGCCTTCTTTTTTCTCCTCAATGATATAAGGACGGATCTCTTTCAGCAGGTCATCACAGTCGTCACTGTAGATGGTCATCTTGATGGGCTTGGAGAGATCGATGGAGAAAATGCCGAGCAGAGATTTAGCGTCGACAACATAGCGGCCTGAACAGAGGTCAATGTCATAAGGGTATCGATTGGCAATGGCGACGAAACGCTTTACATCATCTGTCATCATGGTCAGCCGAATCGTAAGATCTTTCATAAATATAGTACTCCTTTCCGGAAACGTGGCCAATTATACCCTATTTTACTGTGTGTTTGCAAGGGTGCGGGCGGGGGGAAGCCTCTGTTTCGCCATTTCGCCTAAAAAAATATTTGAAAATTGTGCTTGCATTTTCTTTCGGAGGGGTGTATACTGATCTGCGTTCGGGGTCGTAGCTCAGCTGGCTAGAGCGCCACGTTGACATCGTGGAGGTCGTAGGTTCGAGCCCTATCGACCCCACCACAGAAATCCAGCAATGCATGTTGCTGGATTTTTCTATATATGGCGAAAAAACAAAAGAGAGGCAATATGAGAAACACAAGAGGAAAAAGGATAGCAATACTGCTGCTTTGCGGGGCACTTTTTTCGCTGCTGTTTGCTGCGGGCTATAATGCAGAGCATACTGGGGCACTCAGCCTGCGGAAACTGGGCCGGATGACGCTGGCACTCCTGGTTCCCTTCACGGGTCTCCTGTATCTGCTCTTTACCTATACCGGGCTGCCCATAAGGGACGGCAAATCTTCATTTTCGGCAGGAAAGGCAGCGCTGCTGCTGTTTCTCTGCGATGTTCCGGCTTTTCTGGTTTTCTTCCCCGGGTCCTTTGCCTATGATGTGCCGTTCCAGGCAAAACAGTTCTTTACGGGTACCTTCTCGACACATCATCCCCTGGTGCATACCCTGTTCCTCGGGGGATGCCTTTCCCTTGGAAAAAGGTTTGGAAACATTAATATTGGAGCGGCGTTATACAGTATTCTGCAGATGGCAGGCATGGCGGTGCTTTTTGCACGGACACTTGCAAGCATTGCCCGACAGAGCAGCGGCAGAAATGCCCGCCGCAGCATGCTCTGGTATGCACTGTATCCGTTCCATATGATCATGGCTGTCAATGCCACCAAGGATGTGCTGTTTGCGGGGGCCTTCGCCTGGCTTGTGGCACTGACTGCCGAAGTCCTTTCGGGCAGGGGGCGGAAAAAGGAATTCGTGGCCGCAGCTGTTCTCAGCATGCTTCTGCGCAACAACGCGAAGTACGCATTTGTGGTTTTTCTGGCAGCAGCAATCCTTTTCTGCCGGTCCCAGAGGCGAACCCTGTGCAGACTTGGTGCATTGGCGCTGGCTGTATTTCTGCTCATCAGCTCTTCGCTTGCAGGCATGCTGCATGCGCATTCCGGGGATGTGGTGGAAATGCTTTCCTGGCCTATTCAGATAATAGCGAGAATCTGTGATGTTCATGAGGATGCACTGACAGAAGAGGAAAAGACGGTAGTCGGCGGGCTTATGCCGGAAAAGGCGTATCTTGAATATGATCAGACAATATCCGATCCCGTCAAGTTTGCGGTGGACAGTAAATACCTGAGTACCCATAAGGCAGAATGTGTCCGGGTCCTGTTTTCCCTGATCCGGAGATTCCCGAAAACGGCCCTGAATGCGGTACTTAAGCTGACATATCCTTTCCTTTATCCTTATCAGAATTACAGGGTGTCGGGCTATTATCTCCAGACGGAAATCACAGAGGATTTCATGTCCTGGTGTGATTTTCCGTGGATCCGGGATGAGAGCATATTTCCCCGGCTGCGCATTTCCCTGACCTGGCGCTTCGGTGCCCAGGGAGCAATGCAGTTTCCGGTGGTGGGATTGCTTTTCAATATGGGCCTGATCTCTTTCGTCATGCTCTTCTATGGTGCCCGGGCGCTTTACAGGGGAAACCGGACAGGTGTCCTGACTGCGCTGCTGCCGGTGCTGCTCTGGGGGACGTTTCTCCTCGGCCCGTGCATGACAGGACGATATATTTATCCCTTTGTCTGCTGCCTGCCGGTACTTTCCTGCGTCAGCAGGGAACCGGAGAAAAGAATGGAGGAATAAGAATGAGACTGGATAAGTTTTTAAAGGTATCAAGGATTATCAAACGGAGAACCGTGGCAAAGGAAGCCGGAGAAGGCGGACGGGTAACCGTTAACGGAAAAGTGGCCAAGCCGTCCACGGATGTCAGCGAGGGTGACGTGCTGACCATCCGATTCGGGGAAAAAGTGGCAACCTATCGTGTGCTGCAGGTGGCGGAAACCGTTCGCAAGAATGACGCAGGGCTGATGTATGAACTGATTTCCGGGGAGGAAGAGGAATGAATGCTGCGGTTGTAGTGGCGGCGGGACGGGGAAAACGCATGCACAGTGCGGTTAACAAGATTCTGACGCCGCTGTGCGGCATGCCTGTCATTGTTCATACGGTGCGTGCACTGGCAGACACCGGAGCCTTTGACGGGGGCATTGTGCTGGTGGCCAACCCGGACGAAATGGACCGGATGCAGGAGATAGCTGTCCGTTATGATCTGCCTGTTGCGGCGATCGTTCCGGGAGGGGCAGAACGGCAGGACAGCGTGCTTTGCGGCCTGAAAGCCTGTCCCCGGGACACCGACATCGTAGCAATCCATGATGGGGCGAGGCCGATGGTGACGGCAGACGTGGTAAGGAAGACGCTTGAAAGTGCGGCAGTCCACGGGTCCGGCGTCGCAGCTGTGCCGGTCAAGGATACCATCAAGCATGCAGACAGCCGGATGAATGTGCTGGATACTCCGCGGCGAAGCGAGTACTATGCGGTGCAGACCCCTCAGACGTTCCGGTATAAGGAGATTCTGGCGGCCTATCAGAGCGGGAACAGCGGCGCAACAGATGATGCCATGCTGATGGAAGAGATGGGGATGCAGGTGCATCTCACGGAAGGGGATTATGAGAACCTGAAGATAACAACGCCGGAAGATCTGATCCTGGCGGAGCATATTCTGAAGAAAAGGAAGGCACATGCTATGGAAAATGGATTGCGCATCGGACACGGGTATGATGTGCACCGGCTGGTGGAGGGCAGAAAGCTCATCCTCTGCGGAGTGGAAATTCCCTATGAAAAAGGACTGCTGGGGCATAGCGATGCCGATGTGGCGCTTCATGCACTGATGGATGCGATGCTTGGCGCTGCGGCCATGGGGGATATAGGCAGGCATTTTCCGGATAAGGACCCTGCCTATGAAGGGGCAGATTCCACGGTGCTGCTTGACCGTGTGGTGGATATGCTGCAGGAGGCCGGCTTCAGCGTCGGCAATGTGGACGTTACCATCATCTGCCAGAAGCCGAAACTGATGCCCTATATTGAGCAGATGCGCTCCTGCGTGGCCTCTCACCTCCGCTGCAGCATGGAGCAGGTGAGCATCAAGGCAACAACCACCGAACATCTCGGATTCGAAGGCGAGGGCCTGGGAATTTCCACCCATGCCGTGGCACTCCTGACAAAGGGATGAGCCTGTGGCAAAAAAGAAGAAAAGATCGCTGCCGGGAAGACTTGCAGACGGGCTGCTTTCGACGATGGATGCCATGCTGGACGGCATTGCCTCTGCCGGAGTGGGCCTTCTTCGCCTGCTGACCAGACTGGTGCTGCTGACCTTAAAAGGCATGTTCCTGCTTTTACGGGGAATCGTGCTTGTCGTGACATGGCCGGCGCGGGCGATCTTCCGGCTGGTGACCGGTTCGGATCTTCGGGCAGAACAATGCAGCCGGCTGACCGGCGTGGAGTTTGAGGACTATGCGGCAGATGTGTTGCGCGGCAATGGATACCGGCATGTGGAAATGACTGCAGGGAGCGGAGACCAGGGCGTTGATATTCTCTGTACCAGGGGCGGACGGAGATTTGCGGTCCAGTGCAAGAATTATGCCGGTGCAGTAGGGAATTTCGCCGTTCAGGAAGCATATGCGGGCATGCAGTATTATGACTGCGATGTGGCAGTGGTTCTGTGTCCCGGAACCTTTACCAGCGGAGCCCGGGAGCTGGCAGAAGCCACGGGAGTCCTGCTCTGGGACGGGAAAACACTGACCCGAATGATGCGCAGGAGCGGCAGACGCCCCCATCACCGCAGACAGGCGGGAAAAGTGTGAAGAATCTTGACAAATCGGGATTCTTTGAGTATGATTACCGCGATTTTGAGGCAATGAAGGGGTTGGCATCCCGGAGCCCCGGAAAGATTGGAATGAGTGGGCGCGCAAGCGTCAATAAGGGTGGAACCACGGAAGCGGCACTTTCGTCCCTTAGCATCATCATAACATCCGTTTGAACCGGAAAGAATGAGAGGATAAGAACATGGCAAAGGAACAAAAAGAAACTACGATGGAAAAGATTATTGCGCTGTGCAAGGGACGCGGATTTATCTTTCAGGGTTCCGAAATCTATGGCGGACTTGCCAATGCCTGGGACTACGGCCCTCTGGGTGTGGAGTTCAAGAATAATGTAAAGCGTGCCTGGTGGAAGAAGTTCGTTCAGGAAAACAAGTACAATGTAGGCCTGGACTGCGCCATTCTGATGAATTCCCAGGTCTGGGTTGCCAGCGGTCACGTGGGCAACTTCAATGATCCGCTTATGGACTGCAAGGCTTGCAAGGCCAGATTCAGGGCAGACAAGCTCATTGAAGACTGGGGCAAGGAGCACGGCGAGGAGATTGAGGCGGACGGATGGAGCAATGAACAGCTCGAGACGTTCATCAATGAACACGACATTGTTTGTCCTACCTGCGGCAAACATGATTTTACCGGCATTCGGAAGTTCAACATGATGTTTAAGACCCATCAGGGAGTGACCGACGACTCTGCCAATGAGATTTACCTGAGGCCGGAGACCGCGCAGGGAATCTTTGTGAACTTCCAGAATGTGGCGAGAACCACCCGGAAGAAGCTTCCCTTCGGCATCTGCCAGGTAGGCAAGAGCTTCCGCAATGAGATCACACCGGGCAACTTCACCTTCCGTACCCGTGAGTTTGAACAGATGGAACTGGAATTCTTCTGCATGCCGGGCACGGATCTGGAATGGTTCAGCTACTGGCGCGCCTACTGCCGCGACTGGCTGCTGGGACTGGGCATGTCGGAAGAGCACCTGCGTCTGCGGGATCATCGTCCGGAAGAGCTGGCATTCTATTCCAAGGCAACGACGGACTTTGAGTATCTGTTCCCGTTCGGCTGGGGTGAACTCTGGGGCGTTGCAGACAGGACGGACTACGATTTGACCGCACATCAGAATACCAGCGGCAAGAGCATGGAATACCTGGATTCTGCAACCGGGAAAAAGGTTATTCCGTATGTTATTGAGCCGTCCCTCGGTGCAGACCGTGCGGCGCTTGCTTTCCTGTGTGAAGCTTATGAAGAGCAGGAGCTTGAAGGCGGAGACAGCCGTGTCGTGATGCACTTCCATCCGGCGCTTGCTCCGTTTAAATGCGCGGTGCTGCCTCTGCAGAAAAACAAGCTGGGTGAGAAGGCTTCCGAAGTATATGAGATGCTCTCCAAGCACTTTATGGTTGACTATGACGAGACGGGTTCCATTGGAAAACGCTATCGCAGACAGGATGAAATCGGCACGCCGATGTGTGTGACGGTAGACTTTGATACTCTCGAGGATAACAGCGTAACCATCCGTGACCGTGACAGCATGGAGCAGATTCGGCTGCCTATTGATCAGTTGGTTGCATATATCGGCGAGAAAGTCGCTTATTAATTCGCCAAGAGGATCCATCTTATGGAAAAAAAGACAAAAGCCGCTATTGGCCTTATCTCACTGGGATGCAGCAAGAATCGTATTGATTCAGAACAGATGCTGGCACTTCTCCGGGAGGAAGGGTACAGAATCGTATCGGATCCAAGTCGGGCGGATGTCATTATCGTAAATACCTGCGGCTTTATCCAGTCCGCAAAAGAAGAAGCCATCTCGACACTCTATGAGATGGCTTCTTTCAAGGAAACTGGACGCTGCAGGCTGCTGGTAGCTACCGGCTGTTTTGCCCAGCGCTACCCGGATGCAATCCGGGAAGAAATGCCGGAGGTGGATGTCATCCTCGGCGTCAATGAGTATGAGAAACTCATCAGGGCAATCGATGAAGCCATGCAGGGCATGCATCCCGTGTACACGGACGATGACGGGCATTTCTTTGAGTACGGCAGAATCCTGACTACTCCGGGATACAGTGCATATATCCGCATTGGCGAAGGATGCGATAATATGTGTTCGTTCTGCGCCATTCCCCTTATCCGGGGCGGTTATCGCAGCAGGGGGGAAAGCGAGATTATCGAGGAGATCAGAAGGCTGGTCTCCGAGGGAGTAAGCGAATTTACCCTCATTGCTCAGGACACAACCCGGTACGGGACAGATCATGGCGGGGAAAGCAGGCTTC
This sequence comes from uncultured Clostridia bacterium, assembly GCA_947167215.1. Lineage (GTDB taxonomy): Bacteria > Bacillota > Clostridia > Christensenellales > Aristaeellaceae > Ventricola. Next base: position 34,015 of record CAMVHE010000016.1, on the reverse strand, counting down.
CGGAGCTGATGGAAAAGATTGCAGAAATCCCCGGAGTGCGCTGGCTGCGGGTTCTGTACTGCTATCCGGAAAGGGTAGACAGGCGCCTGATGGAGGTTATTCTGCGGCACGACAACATCTGCCGCTATATTGACCTGCCCATGCAGCATATCAGCCAGCATATCCTTGATGCCATGAATCGTGCGGAAACCTCGGAACACATCCGGGAAATCTGTACCATGCTGAAAGAAAACGGCATCGCGCTGCGTACGACACTGATGGTGGGCTTCCCCGGGGAGACGGATGAAGATTTTGAGGAGCTCCTCGACTTTGTCCGGGAGGTGCGCTTTGACCGCCTAGGAGCATTCACGTTTTCTCCGGAGGAAGGTACAGCTGCGGAGAAAATGGAGAATCAGGTTCCCGAAGAGATCAAGGAACAGCGCTATGACGCACTGATGACCTTGCAGCAGGAAATATCAAAAGAAAATAATAAGGACAGAGTGGGCAGCATATGCCGGGTGCTGGTCGAAAAGAAACGCGGCAGCCGTTACGTGGGAAGGTCTCAGTTTGAGGCTCCGGAGATCGACGGCAGTATTTTCTTCAGTTCTGCCGAGCCGCTTGCGGTGGGGGATTTTGTCCCCGTTCATATCACGAGAGCAAGAGCATATGATCTGATGGGAGAGGCAGAAAATGGATAAAAAGAAGAGCGTCATGAATTTGCCCAATCGGCTGACACTGATGCGTATTGCCCTGGTGCCGGTTTACCTTCTGATCCTCTGGTTTGCACAGAACAGCATGCGCGGTGCTGTTACGGCCCTGATTGTTTTTGCTGCTGCTTCCCTGACGGATCTGCTGGACGGGAAGATTGCACGAAAATACAACCTGGTGACGAACTTCGGAAAATTCATGGACCCTATTGCGGATAAGCTCCTGACCCATACCGGATTTATCATGATGCTGGCGCTTGGACGCATCAGCGTGATATCCTGTATTGTTTTTATTGCACGGGAGTTTGTGGTCAGCGGCCTGAGGCTGGTAGCCGTGGAACAGCAGGTAGTGATTGCTGCCGGCATGAGCGGCAAAGTCAAGACGGTTCTGCAGATGATCCTCATCATGCTCCTTACGCTGAATCTTCCCTATGCACCATATCTTACGGTGACGCGGGTGGTTGAAGCTGCGGCAGTCATCATGACCCTCTATTCCATGGTGGAATATCTTCTGCGCAATCGTTCGGTATTGAAGGAGGCTTGAGCGTGTTTCTGCATGCATATGATCTTTCTGAGCAGGACAAGGAAAAGATCGCTGCGGCGCTTCCGGAAGCATCTGCCAGGGAAGATGGACTGTATATGATCTACACTGCGGACAGGATTCCGGAAGGCGATTTTCCGTTTTATGCAATTACGGAAAACGTAGAAGCGCCGCTGGAATTTGCAGCCGGAAAGGTACTGGTGGATGCGGGGCTGAAGGTCAGCACGGCAGAAAGCTGCACCGGTGGTCTGATTGCAGCAAGGCTGGTCAGCTTCCCGGGCATCTCTGCCTCGCTGGACGAAGCACATGTGACTTATGCAAATGCTGCCAAGGAGCGCTACTGTGCAGTACGTTCCTCCACGCTGAAACAGTATGGAGCAGTAAGCCGCCAGACTGCGAGGGAAATGGCGGAAGGTGTGAGACGAAACAGCGGCGCAGACATTGCGGTGGCTACAACGGGAATTGCAGGCCCTGATGGCGGCACGAAGGAAAAGCCGGTGGGGTTGGTATACATTGCCTGCAGTACTGCTGACAGAACGGAAGTCCGCAGGATGCAGTATGCCGGAGACCGGGGACAGGTGAGAAGACAGGCGGCGGATACGGCACTGTATATGCTTTACAGAATGGCGGGCGCTGAGGCAAAGAGGAGAACAAATGGCTGAGAAGAAAACAAAAGGTCCCGTAACAGTGGCAGAGTCCGGCGAAGAAAAGCGGAAGGCGCTGGATGTCGCCCTGGCAGGAATTGAAAAACAGTTCGGAAAAGGGGCTGTCATTCGCATGGGTGACCAGCCGATCCCGAGCATCGATGTGATTTCCACCGGATGCCTGGACCTGGATATGGCACTGGGTGTAGGCGGTCTTCCCCGGGGAAGAGTGATTGAGATCTATGGTCCTGAATCCTCCGGCAAAACCACGGTGGCCCTCCATACTGTTGCTGAAGCACAAAGGGCAGGCGGCATTGCAGCATTTATTGATGCAGAGCACGCGCTTGATCCGGTATATGCATCAAAGCTGGGGGTCAATGTGGAGGAACTCTATGTTTCTCAGCCGGAATCCGGGGAACAGGCGCTTCAGATATGTGAAGCGCTGGTGCGTTCCGGAGCCATTGACGTGGTGGTCATTGACTCCGTAGCGGCACTGGTGCCTAAGGCGGAAATAGACGGAGAAATCGGGGATGCCTTTGTAGGACTTCAGGCAAGGCTGATGAGCCAGGCGCTGCGAAAGCTGACCGGCCTTGTCAGCAAGACCAACTGTGTCTGCATCTTTATAAACCAGCTGAGGGAAAAAGTAGGGGTTATGTTCGGCAATCCCGAAACGACGCCCGGCGGAAAGGCACTTAAGTTCTATTCCTCCGTACGCCTGGATATCCGGCGCGGTGAACCGCTTAAGGATGGCACGGAGGTGGTGGGTAACCGCACAAAGGCGAAAGTTGTCAAAAACAAGGTGGCTCCGCCTTTCCGGGTGGCAGAGTTTGACATTCTCTATGGCGAGGGCATTTCGAAAGAGGGCAGCATTATGGACAATGCCATTGCACTGGACATCATCCATAAGTCTGGCGCCTGGTTTTCCTATAATGACGCCCGCATTGCACAGGGAAGGGAAAACCTGCGGAAGTATATGAAAGAAAATCCGGCTTTTACGGAAGAACTGGATAAGATCGTCCGGGAAACACTGATGCATAAAAACGATTCTTCTGAGGAAACCTTTCAGGCAGAAGACACGGAGGAGAGAAACAGCTCTTCGGATATGCTTGACTGAAAGACGGCGGGGGAGATACTCCCCTGCTTTTTCTTTTTTGTGCGGAATAACTGCGAAGAAGATGCGGAACGCTGCATAATCGGGAGAAAAAAGGTTTCCCCCGGCGGTGGAGGAAGATGCGCCGGAGCGTATGAACCTGCAGTGCGGGAACTGCCCTGAACCGGGAAACCAGCGAGGGAACTGGATTTTCGACATACCCGGAAATAAAAAAAGAGCCCGAAGGCTCAGAAACGAAATTATTATTTGGATTTGGAACGGGTTTTCTTTGGCTTTTCTTCTTCGGAGAGCTCGACTACAGTCTGCGTTATCTTGGCGGAAAGGGTCTTGTTTTTCTTTTTGGCAGGCTCCTCAATCGTGAAATCAAGAGGATCCACGAAGCTTACATCTTCATCCAGATCATCTTCAAACGTAGACGGAAGAATTACTTCCTCAGCAGCAGACTTTGCTTTTTTTCTTCTGTCCTGAATGTTTGCATCTGCCAGGAACGCAGCAGCAGTATCTGCCGGAATGACGCTGATAGCATCATCCTCAAGAACAGGAAGGGAAGTATGGCTTTTCAGGCTGTGGATCAGATTTCTGCGTTCTTCGACCCGCTGCGTAAGATAGGCAGCGACTTCTTCCTGGGACATTTTGAGGGTATAGGAGAATTCCTGGTGGAGCAGTTTTTCCGCTTCAGCTAAAACGGCTTCATCGGAGGAACACGGCTTCTTACCCTGCAGCATACGTTCTTCGTTGTTCTCGTGAATTTCAGCGATCATCTCGATGATCTTGGCATAATTGCCTTCGGCGAGAATTTTAAGAAAAACTTCTTTACGCTGTTTGTTGTCAGAAACCCAGAGCCCGTAATAGGACGGGCTTTCAGCAATGACCTGTTCGATGGTGTTGGGGTCCAGCAGTTTGCGAAGCGTAGTATTGCCGCGGTCAACCGGCATGAAAATACGTGAACTGCTTTTTTCCATGGTGGGATGGAGTATATAGTAAAGCTTCTCCGTGGGGTCTCCGAACTTCAGAGATTTGATTTCCTGCACGATACAGATACCTTCCGTTGGGTGCATGATGGTATCTCCGACATTGAAAGACGGCAGGGCAGGGAGTTCCTTCTTCTGCGCATCTATCTTGGAAGGCATGCGCACGACGGAACGACTTTGCTGATTATACGGGATATATGCCATTCTGATACTCCTTGGTTATCACAGCGTGTAAACGAACTTTCTTTATTTTATCATATTTTTGTTAAAAATGAAAAGGAAGAAGTAACCAAAAAACGGACCCATAGGAGGCCAGAAACATCCAAAAACCCGATTTTCGGCCTTCTCCGGGCATGCCTTCGGGAATGGGACGAGGACAGCAAAGAGAGATTTTCCAAATATGTAAAATATACATATTATAATAGCAAATATATTTGACATAATCAAAGAACGTGATACAATGTCTGAGAGGTGTACGGAGATGGGGAGATGTGTGTGCCGTCACGTAAAAAAGCCTGAAAAAGGAAAGGCGGGTCAGTGAAAAAATTAGACAATAAAGGGCAAATGTGCTACAATGAAATATAGCATGCCTTGAAGTGAAGGGCAGATAGCGAAAATACACAGACAGGGGCGGAAAGGATATGAGGAACAACGAATTGCGGGGTCCCACCGCCATTGATACGGAAATAATACCCAATGACAGCGAACACGTCTTCGAGAAGGAAGCACTGTATCAGGAAGTCATGATGAGATACTATTGCGCAATTCTGGAGATGCGGACGAAGCTGGAAGTGCTCTCAGGAGATCTCTCCATCCGTTACCGTCGCAACCCTATAGAGTTCATTGAGAGCCGGCTGAAGAAGCCCTCATCCATAGCGCGAAAACTGAAACGCCTTGGTTATGAGGTTTCCGTAGAGAGCATGCAGGCCAATCTTTCCGATATTGCAGGGATTCGGGTGCTTTGTGCTTATATTGACGATATTTATGAGATTGCGCGCATGCTGGCAAGACAGCGGGACGTGACCATCATTACGGTGAAGGACTATATTAAAAACCCCAAAGACAATGGATACCGAAGTTATCATATGATCGTGGAAATCCCGGTCAGCTTTTCGGATTCGGTGCAGCCGGTACGCTGTGAGATTCAGATTCGAACCATTGCAATGGATTTCTGGGCAACGCTGGATCATGACATGCAGTATAAGAAACAGGTGGAGGATTCCGAGAAGATCATGGAGGAACTCCGGGAATGCGCGGATATCATTCATCAGACAGATGAGAAGATGATGCGTCTGCGGGAACGAATCCATCGGATTGATGAGGAAGGATGATAACTTTCCTCTTGAACAGAAAAGTTTTTGTGCTATAATGCCATCCGAATTGGGCAGCGGTTGGAAGGAGGATGCGGGATGGAGGAACTGCAGCTGGGAGATCTCGTTCAGATGCGCAAAAGTCATCCGTGCGGCTCAGACAAGTGGACGGTCATCCGCGTCGGTGCGGATATCAAGATCCGCTGTCAGGGGTGCAACCGCATTGTTATGCTTGATCGTATGGTCTTTATGAAAAGACTCAAAAGAATATTGGCGCATTCCGAGGTGCCTGTTCGGGGAACCAATGAGGACGTCACGGAATAACGAAGGAGATACAGCATGGAAAAAGACAGAAAGATGAATCAGGACGAACCCAAGAACACAGCTGATTCAAAAGCAGCCAAAAAGGATAAGCCGAAGAAGAGTATGAAACGGGAAATATTTGAGTGGATTATGGTCTTTGTGGTGGCTGGCGCCATGGCGTTCGTCATCCGCAGCCTGATTTTTGAGCCGGTGCGCGTGGATGGAGAGTCCATGATGAATACCCTGCAGGACAAGGAATTCATGATCACCACAAAGTTTGACTACATCCTTGGAGATCCGGAACGCTTTGACATTGTTATCTGCAACTACCCCAATACGGAAGACGGCATGTACAGAGTAAAAAGGATCATTGGCCTGCCGGGAGAAACCATTGAACTTCGCAATGGGGATCTGTACGTGAATGGCGAATATGTAGAGCAGAATTTTGAGATGACAGCGAATTCGACCAATTACGGTCCGTTCAATGTGCCGTCAGGGCATTACTTTGTGATGGGTGACAACCGGAATAACTCAAAGGACAGCCGCAACCCCCTGGTGGGAGCTCTTGACCGGAAAATGATCAAGGGACATGTGCGCTGCGTGGTCTTCCCTTTTACGAAGATACGTCTGATGAAATACTGATTACCCGCACAGAGAAGGGAAATACCGGACTGAAACTGAGCTGATTTGAAAACATCGCATTGCCCTCCCGGGCAAGAGCGTGTCATAGATGTCCCGGCAGACCGGGCAACACGTGAAAAGGAGTGTTTAACATGACCAAGATTGATATATTTTCCGGCTTTCTGGGAGCAGGAAAAACAACACTGATTAAGAAGCTGCTGAAGGAAGCATTTCAGAACGAGCAGATCGTACTGATTGAAAACGAGTTTGGCGAAATCGGTATTGACGGCGGATTCATGAAGGAAGCAGGAATTCAGGTTACCGAAATGAACTCGGGTTGCATCTGCTGCTCTCTGGTGGGCGACTTCGGAGAAGCACTGCGCAAGGTAATTGCACAGTATCATCCGGACCGCATCCTGATTGAGCCGAGCGGAGTTGGCAAACTGTCCGATGTTATCCGTGCTGTCGAGGGTGTGGAAAAGGATATTGAAGGTGCCGAAATGGGCAGCTTTGTTACTGTGGCAGATGCTGTAAAGTGCAGAATGTATATCAAGAATTTCGGTGAGTTCTTCCTTAACCAGATTGAATATGCCGGCACAATCCTGCTTTCCCGCACACAGAACATGTCCGAGGAAAAGCTGGAGGCTGTGGTTGAACTGCTTCGTCAGCATACGAAGGCACGCATCATTACGACTCCCTGGGATGAGCTGACCGGCGAACAGATCCTGTCTGCCATGACCGAATCTGCAAGCCTTGCTGATGAAATCCTGGCACTGGTGCAGAAGAATCATGCAGATGATGACGATGAGGAAGAGCATGAGCACCATCACCATCATGACGATGAGGAAGAGCATGAGCATCATCACCATGATGAGGAAGAGCATGAGCATCATCACCATGATGAGGAAGAGCATGAGCATCATCACCATGATGAGGAAGAGCATGAGCACCATCACCATGACGATGAGGAGGAGGAAGAACACCATCATCATGAGCATGAGCATCATCATCACCATCATCACCATCATCATGACGGGGAGCATGATGCGGACGAAATCTTTGAATCCTGGGGCATTGAAACCGTGCACAAGTTCAGTGAAGCTGAAATTGCAGGAATGCTGTCTTCCCTGGAGGATGGCGAAAAGTATGGTATGGTTCTGCGTGCAAAAGGCATTGTGCCCTGTGTCGACGGCGGCTGGATCCATTTCGATTATACGCCGGGTGAACAGAATGTACGTAAAGGCACGGCAGATTATACCGGCCGGCTGTGTGTCATCGGTTCCATGCTGAAAGAGAGCGCACTGCAGGAACTCTTTAACGTCGCGTAAGGGGGACTTTCATGGCAATTCCTGTATATCTTTTCGCGGGTTTCCTGGAAGCAGGAAAGACGGCTTTTATCGCCAGCGTACTTCAGGATCCGGGGTTTACCCAGAATGAGAAGACCCTTATTATCCAGTGCGAAGAAGGTCTTGACGAGTTTGAGCCCGCAATGCTTCGCAATACCCATTCGGTCATAGAGATGATTGAGGATGAGGATGAGTTTGAAGAAGAGACGCTCAAGTCCTTCCTGCGCCGTCACCATCCGGACCGTGTCATCATTGAAATGAACGGAATGTGGAACCTGGATGCTGCTATCCAGCGGATGCCGCTGGTGATGGAGCTCTTTCAGATCATAACGATTGTCAACAGCGAGACATTTGAACTGTATTCTGCGAATATGGGTACGCAGATGCTGATGCATATCACAGATGCAGATATGGTGGTTTTCAATCGTGCAACGGAGGAAACGCGTCAGCTGATCCGGGACCGGAACGTGCGTGCGATGAATCCGCAGGCATCCATCTACTTTGAAAATGCCGACGGTACCTCCGAGGACTATGGAGCGGGCATGCCGCCTCCCTATGACATGGATGCTCCCGTGGTTGAAATTGAGGATGACTGGTTTGGCATTCTTTATATTGATGCCAATGAGAATCCGGATGCATATGACCAGAAGACGGTGCGTCTGAAGGTACAGATCCGCAGCCGGGAAGGACTTGCAGATGGTGAATTCGTCATCGGCAGGAAGGTAATGGTTTGCTGTGCCAATGATATCCGCTATGTGGGCTTCCTGGCATCTGCAAATGGACATCCGGTTCCCAAGACCAACTCCTGGCAGATGCTGACCGCCAAAATCCGCGTGGAAGAGCGGGACGAATATCGCGGTCCGGGGCCGGTGTTCTATGTAGAGTCCATGGAACCTGCCAGCCCGCCTGCGGAAGAAGTCGTCAATCTGACGCGATAAGCAAAGAAACAAAAGCGTTGCGACGCCGCGATATACGGCGCCGCAATTTTCAGTCCGGAGGAGTACACCGTGGCAAATCAGAATGAAAACAAGATAATGGCAGAAAAGATCTGCTTTTCCTATCCTGATGCAGAGAAGCAGGCACTGACGGATGTGTCGATGCGGGTTAAGCGGGGAGAGTTTCTTGCCATACTGGGCCATAACGGCAGCGGTAAGTCTACGCTGGCAAAACTTTTTAATGCACTTTATGTACCTTCCAGCGGAACCATTGTAGTCTGCGGCATGGACACCCGGGAAGATGAGTTTGTCTTCGAAATCCGTCAGCATGCGGGAATGGTTTTTCAAAATCCCGACAATCAGATTGTGGCTACGGTAGTTGAGGAAGACGTGGCTTTCGGACTGGAAAACAACGGGGTTGCGCCTGGAGAGATGCGGGTGCGCATCGATGAGGCACTGGCTGCCGTGAAAATGACGGACTTTGCCAAATCTGCACCGCATATGCTTTCGGGCGGACAGAAGCAGCGGGTGGCCATTGCAGGAGTACTTGCGATGAAACCGGATGTCATCATCCTGGATGAATCGACAGCAATGCTCGACCCAAGCGGACGGGCAGAGGTCATGAAAACCGTCCATCGGCTCAATGAGCGGGAAGGAATCAGCGTTATCATCATCACTCATTACATGAGCGAGGCTGCTACAGCGGATTATGTGATCCTGATGGATGACGGGAAAATCGCGGCAACAGGCAAGCCGAAGGAAATCTTCAGTCAGGTACAATACATGCGAAACCTTGGGCTGGATGTACCTCCCATGACAGATCTTGCCTACCAGTTGCGTAAGGGCGGAGTACAGGTGCCGGCGGATATTCTTACAGTGGATGAAATGGTGGAGGAATTATGTCGCTTGTTGTAGAACATGTTTCCTATACATATATGGCAGGAGGCCCGTATGAGAGTCATGCTCTCCGGGATATTTCCCTGACGATCGAAGACGGGGAGTTCGTGGGGCTGATCGGGCATACAGGCAGCGGCAAATCTACCTTTGTCCAGCATTTGGACGGATTGCTTTTACCCACTTCCGGCCGTGTACTGGTGGATGGCGTGGATGTAACGGACAAGAATGCGGACCGGCGCGCGCTGCGATGCAAAGTCGGTCTGGTATTCCAATATCCTGAAAATCAGCTTTTTGAAGAAACGGTGGAAAAAGATATTGCCTTTGGTCCGAAAAATCTGGGATTGTCGAAGGAAGAAATTGACATTCGTGTCCGTGAAGCCATGGTCAAGGTCGGACTTTCCTATGACGAGGTGGCACAGCGTTCTGTGTTTGAACTGTCCGGCGGTCAGATGCGCCGGGTGGCAATCGCCGGCGTGCTGGCAATGAAGCCGAAGGTACTGGTTCTGGACGAACCCTGTGCGGGACTGGATCCCCGGGGACGGGAGGGCATTCTTCAGCTGATTCGCGATCTGCATCGCCAGGAGGGAACGACGATCATCATGGTCAGCCATTCCATGGATGATGTGGCCAACATCGCGGAGCGCGTCATTGTATTCGATCATGGCCAGGTCGCCATGGATGGCAAGCCGAGGGATGTTTTCTCCCGGGGGGAGAAACTGAAGGCCATGGGGCTGGATGTGCCGCAGGTGGTGGAACTCTGTGAGAAGCTGCGTGCACGGGGCATTTCTGTACCGGATGGACTTTACCAGATGAAAGAAGTCCGGGATATGCTGATTTCGCTCTGCAAACAGCGGAAGCAGCAGAAAGGAGACCGGACATGATTAAAGATATTACGCTGGGACAGTATTTTCCGGGCAATTCCCCTATCCACAGAATGGATCCCCGGGCAAAGCTGCTGCTGACCATTGCGTACATTGTTGCCGTTTTTATGGTTCCCAATCTGATCGGATATGTTCTGGCGCTTCTTTTCCTGTTCATGGTGGTACGCATTTCCGGTCTGCACTTTTCTTACGTACTCAAGGGAATAAAGCCTCTGCGCTTTATTGTACTGTTCACTTTTGTGCTGAACCTTATTTTTTCAGAGGGAAAAACTCCCATTATCACACTGGGACCATGGACGCTGACACAGGAAGCACTCCGTAATGCTGTTTTCTTTGCTCTGCGGCTGGTATTTCTGGTGATGGGTACTTCCATTCTCACCCTGACCACAAGTCCTGTTCAGCTGACGGATGGTCTGGAGCGGCTGCTGCGGCCGCTTACGCGTTTTCATTTTCCGGCACATGAGCTGGCAATGATGATGACCATTGCCCTGCGTTTCATTCCGACGCTGCTGGATGAAACCGACAAAATCCAGAAAGCCCAGATGGCTCGCGGTGCCGACTTTGAAAGCGGAAACCTGATTGCAAGGGCGAAGGCAATGGTTCCGCTTCTGGTTCCGCTGTTTGTGAGCGCTTTCCGCAGAGCAAATGAGCTCGCCATGGCCATGGAAGCAAGGTGCTATCACGGTGGAGAAAACCGCACCCGTCTTAAAGAGCTTCGATATGGACGGGTGGACCTCATCGGGACTGCGGTGACCTGTGCATTTATTGCAGTTATGCTTCTGGAGGGACATCTTCTTGGATGAGTTTTTCCTGACAACGAGGCACCGTCCAACCGGCAGCGAAACACTGCCGGAAGGCGTCAGCAGATATCGTCTGACCGTTGAATATGATGGCACCGAATACTGTGGATGGCAGCGTCAGAAGAACGGGATGAGCGTCCAGGAGACCCTGGAGAATGCCTGGCAGACTCTGATGCATGAGCATGTAGGAGTTGTGGGCTCCAGCCGTACCGACGCCGGAGTGCATGCCCGGGGGCTGACGGCACATTTTGATTCCGCACGCCATATTGCTCCGGAAAAAATACCGCTGGCAATGAACAGTGTGCTTCCGGAAGACGTACGTGTACGTGCGTGTTCTGTCACGGACGGCACTTTTCATGCGCGGTTTTCTGCATGCGGAAAGGTATACCGCTATCATTTCTATAACAGTCATGCCATGTGTGCAATAGGACGACAGTATGCCTCTTTGGTTCCGCTGCCGATGGATACCGGCATAATGCAGGAAGAACTGTCTTCCCTGCTGGGGAAACACGACTTTGCGGCATTCGCTGCCAGCGGCAGTGTGGTCAGGGATACAACAAGGGAGATGTACGCAGGGGAGGTAAGCCGGAATGGTTCCCATGTGTGGATCACGGTCATGGGCAACGGCTTTCTGTATAATATGGTGCGTATTCTTGCAGGTACGCTGCAGGAAGTAGGTACCGGTAAACGGGAGCCCGGAGCCATATCCCGTGCCATTGTCAGCGGCAATCGTCTGGACCTGGGGCAGACGGCTCCGGCAAAAGGGCTGGTGCTCGAGGCCGTGCTGTATGCCGGTGATGAGGCATTGGGGAAATCTTATTTTACAGAGCATGCTTCCTGGGAATCGCAGTGTTCCCGGTAGATTCGCAGAAGGAGGAAAGTGATGTTCGGAGTCGATGAGGTAGGCATGGACCTGGGAACTTCCGTACTGCATCTGTACGTGAAAGGCAAGGGCATTGTTCTCAGTGAGCCGTCCTATATCGCCTATGAACGGAACAACCACAATGTCGTGGCAATGGGAGAGCAGGCGGCGAGAATGTATGGACGGACTCCATCCGGCATTGTGGTGGAGAGGCCTTTCCGGGAAGGACACATACGGAATTTTGACCTGGTCAATCGCCTGATCCGTTTTTTTCTTCAGAGAATTGTTGGGAGACGTGCTGCATTCCGGCCGGAACTGCTTATGGCACTGCCGGGAGGCATGACTCCCAGTGAGAGACAGACACTGATCGATGTCGCAGTGGATGCAGGCGTGCGCAACGTCATCCCGGTGGATGAAAGCGTAGCATCGGCAATCGGTGCAGGCCTGCGTATTGACAAGCCTACGGGGAGGATGATCGTCGATGTGGGTGGCGGAAGGACAAACGTAGCGGTTTTTTCCGTGGGACATGAGGTGGTCTGGGATACCATCTCTGTAGGCGGCGACCAGTTTGATGCCGCAGTTGTGGATTATCTGAGAAAAAAGCACAGCCTGATGATCGGCGAAAAGACAGCGGAGATGCTGAAGATAAATATCGGTGCAGCAGATCCGTCAGGAATCGGACTGTCGGAAGAAACATATGGGCGGAGTCTGGTAACCGGTCTTCCGAGAGCAGTGACTGTTTCTTCCGAAGAAGTTTGCGAAGCGCTTGACATTCCGCTGAGGGAACTCATTTCTGCCCTGCACCGGCTGATCGAACGGACACCGCCGGAGCTTGCTTCCGATATTTTTGATTATGGTATTACGCTCTGCGGCGGCGGAGCCAAACTGGTAGGAATGGCAGAGATGATGACAACGCAGCTGGGAATCAAGACTGAACTGGCTGATGATCCCGAACTGTGCGTTATTAATGGACTGGGACAGCTGATTACCCACCCGGAGCGTTATGAGCAGATTGACCTGATGGTTTCAAGAAAGATTGATTATGATGAAAATTATTAAGAAGATTGCACTGCTGGGCTGCATTGCCGCATTGCTGTGGGGACTCACCGGCTGCTTTGTGAAACCGGACCCGACACTGACACCCATTGATATCAGTGATCCTTCGGTTCCCTTTGGCACATCCAGGGCATTGCCGACGCCGACACCGGCACCCAGTGCCCCCGCTGCGACGGCAACGCCGGACAACTGGCAGAACAGTGATCAGAGCACCTGGGAGGACTGGTCGGGAAACCTGCCGACGGTTACGCCCCGTGTAGCGAGTACTGTGGCGCCGGATGCCGAAAGCTATCAGACCAGCACACAGGATTACAACGCAGGCTATCCGGTTCTCAAACTGGGATCTACCGGTCAGGACGTCTTTGATCTGCAGACCCGTCTCGCGGAACTTCGCTACTATGAAGGACAGATTGACGGAAAGTATTCGACGGAAACCCAGACCGCAGTCCGGGAATTTCAGGAGAAGAACGGCCTGGCTGCAGACGGTATTGCGGGACGTTCCACGCAGGATCTGGTCTATTCTACGCGGGCTGTACCGAAGCTTGTGAGTGCAGCGGCAAACGATGAAGGCTATCTTCTGCTGAAGGAGGGCGTCTCCGGCCTGGAAGTCCGCAAGCTGCAGGCACGCCTTGCAGACCTTGGATATTACGCCGGCGGAGTGGATGGAATCTACGGAAGCACCACGGTGGCTGCAGTGAAAGCCTTCCAGAGGGCAAACGGACTGTCGCCGGATGGCCATGCCGGAACCCAGACCCAGAACAGGCTCTATTCTGCAAATGCGGCTTATGCCACCAATCCCGTGACTACGGCAGACCCTGACAGCAGCCGCACCCTGACAGTAGGGATGACAGGCAATGATGTATATGCCCTCCAGGAACGCCTTATTGAGCTTCGCTATCTGAATGGTGTTCCGGACGGTGTTTTCGGTGAGGAAACCCGGCAGGCCGTTATTGCATATCAGAAAGCCAGCGGCATGACTGCAGATGGTGTAGTGGGGGCAACGACCCTTCGAAAGCTTAACAGCAGCAGTAAGGCCGGAAACGTAACTTCCACTCAGCAGACCGCGGGAACGCTGAGGGAAGGAGACAGCGGTGAGCCTGTTTATGAGCTTCAGCTCATGCTTTTTGAGCTTGGCTATTATACGGGACGAATTGACGGACGCTTCGGTTCGGAAACCACGACGGCAGTGCGGGCCTTCCAGGAAGCCAACGGTCTTACGGCAGACGGTATTGCGGGACGTGGAACCCAGAGCCGGCTTGCGGCAGGGGCAGTAGCTAAATCTGCAGAAACCACTGCAGTGACGGAAAAGGAAAACACTCAGCTTTCCACGCTGCGCAAAGGGGATTCCAATGATCAGGTACGCGTTCTTCAGCAGTATCTGAAGGATCTCGGATATCTTTCCTCGGAGCCGGACGGACAGTTTGGCAGCGGGACGGAGCGGGCAGTCAAGCTCTTCCAGGAAGCCAACGGACTTACTGCGGACGGGATTGCAGGCCGAGGAACGCTGTCCATTCTTTACAGCGGAACCGGGGTAACGTATCGCCAGTACTTTGGGGGAAGCAGCAATTCCGCCGCCGTCACCCCTCAGGTGACCAGTACGCCCAAACCCAATACGGATGTTGTCATTCAGTGGCAGAGCGAAGGAACCGATGTGCTGAACTATCAGGTACGCCTGGCAGAGCTCGGTTATCTTTCTTCCCGCTATGTTACGGGTTCTTTTAATCAGCAGACGGTGGAGGCCACAAAAGCTTTCCAGACCATGAACGGGCTGAAAGTGGACGGAGCGGCAGGCCCCCAGAGTCTCAAGCTTATTTATTCCAATGATGCGCTGGATGCAAACGGCGTCCGTGCAGGAGATAAAATCAGTCAGGAGGGAGCGCAAAGCTCCCTCTTGCTCAAATCGGGAATGACCGGTTCCGAGGTTACTGCGCTGCAAAAACAATTGGCGGACATGGATTACCTGCCCGCTTCTTTCATTACCGGAAACTATGATCTTTTTACCGAAAATGCGGTCAAGGAATTTCAGAGCCGGAACAATCTTACGGCGGACGGCGTGGCAGGCGCATCGACACTTGCGGCAATGTCTGCATCTCCGGTTTCTGCAGTGCTTTCCACCATCCGAACCAATAATACCTCCCGGCAGAACGCAGAAATGGCCGGCAGCGGTGCACTGCTGGCCAATATCAGCGGGGGAGGTATTGTTGTTTCAGAAGGAAATAATCTCTATTATGCCTCGGCATCCAGAGGCGGACAGCTTACCAGGCAGGAAGAATCGTCCGGTATTTCCATGCCGCTTTCCACGGATGTGCCACGTTTTCTTCATCTGCGGGATGGTGTTCTATGGTATGCAACGGAAAGCGCCGTTGTCCATGTGAATATTCAGGGAAAAGAACGTGCCGTTTTTCTGAAAAAAAACGGTATTCTGCGTATGGTCATGCTTGGGGATGCGGTTTACCTGCTCGGTTCAGACGGAAAAGTAGAAGAATACACCCTGACCGGAACCCATGTAATTGTTGCTGAGGGAGTCCGGGACCTTACAGCAGATGTGTCAGAAGAAACACTGCTGATGGCGACGGACAGCGGAATCCTGTCCTTTGGTGTCAGGACCGGGATAAAACAGACCGTCTGCGGAGGTACGGCGGACCAGGTGCTATGCTTTGGAGACTTCCTGGTTGCACGCTGCAATGGGGATATTGTGCGCATTCGGAATAACCGTGCGGAAACGATTCGCAAAGATGGCGCCGGCCTTATTGCTGCCGGCGGAGAATGGATCTTCGAGGTGACGCCGTCCGGAGTTTATGCATTTGATATTAACGGACAGAATTTTTACCAGGTATCAGCGGATGTTCCTTCGGCACTTTCCTTTGCAAATGCCACGCTCTATATGGGAGGCCTCCAGGGATACACCAGAACAGCCTCCGTGCGGTGACATTCAGGCATCAAAGGGAAACACCGCTGCGGTGAGACTGTGAAGAAATGCATGAATTTCAGAATTACTGCAGAGAATATTGCCACAGGCTGCAACACTGTCGATAAAATCCCGGGACAGACTGAGAAGAGGCATGCGGGCGAGGGGGCACAAAGGCTTTGCCCGGGGGTCCATGCGGACGGAAATGGTTCCTGCTGCAGTCAGAGCGGGAAACAGTGGAAAGATCCGGCAGGACAGCGGACGCAGGGAACGATCACAGTTTCCGCTGCATACAAAGAGCTTGCCTGCATGGTCACCTATGGAATAATGGGTCGTCAGAATGCGGCCAAAGGACACGGATTCAAGCAGTTCCTCTTCTCCGGGAAAGAGAAGCATGCCTGTGGTATCATCTCCCTGACAGCAGGCAGAGCAGCAAAGGCTGCCGCAGTCGGTTTTGAGGGGCGTCTGATTTGAAAGAATCGCCCTGGCATCCAGAATGCACTTTGTTTCAGAAGACATGGAAACCTCCCTTGCAGGCTTGTAACGGAATGAGATTTCATCGTATAATAAACAAAAAAAGATTTGGAGTTAATTATGACAAATGAAGCTGTATCCTGTCAACAGGAAAGACCGCTGACAGGGGAGCCGCAGGGACGCCTGGTTTTAGCAGACAGTACGACCCTTCTGCGGGAAATCCTCCAAACGGAAAAAGGAACGCTTCAGATGGCATACCTGGACCCGCCTTTTTTTACAGGGCAGGTTTTTGACATGAAAGTGGTTCTGCCGACCAGCAGCGGTAAACGGACGATTTCGCTGGATACCTATGATGACCGCTGGCCCAGCAGGGAAGCGTATCTTGCAAAGATGCGGGAGATTCTTTCCGGCACCCGGGAGATGCTGAATACCCGGGGAACCATTTTCGTACATGTTGATCCGAGAATTTCAGCCCATATTCGTCTTTTGCTGGATGATCTCTTTGGCGGATCCCATTTTCTTAATGAAATCGTCTGGGGATATCAGACGGGAGGCAGGAGCAGGCGCTTTTTTTCGAGAAAGCATGATACGATTCTCTTTTACGGTAAAACGTCAGCTTATTATTTTAACCTTTCCGCTGTACCTTCCGGAACGATAGGCGATCGTCAGAATCATATGAAGCGTCAGACGGATGAAACAGGAAGAACATACCGGTCCATCTTTTCAGGAGGCAGGGAATATCGCTATTATGACGATGCTCCGGTATATCCGGGAGATGTATGGAGCGATATTTCCCATTTACAGCAGAAGGATCCGGAGAGGACAGGGTTTATTACCCAAAAACCGGAAGCACTTCTGGAGCGCATTATCCGCAGTTCCACGCAGGAAGGTGACCTGGTGGCCGATTTTTTCTGTGGTTCCGGTACTACGGCGGTTGTTGCTGCGAAAGAAGGACGCAGGTTTCTTACTGCTGACAGCAGCGAACTGGCAATTGCATTGACAGACAGGCGACTGGCGGCCTGCACGATACAGGGAAATCCTCCGCTTTACTCGGTGGAAAGTCCCTGCATCCAGGACGAGACTAGGATTTCAGCGGAGTGCATTGCGGCAACAGACGGTTGGAATATAAGACTGCTTTCTTTCCGACCACCCAGGGCTGTCGAAATAGGGCTTGAAGATAACGGGGCGGTGGACCATTTCGCGGTTGGTTATCTGCGCGGAGAGAATTTTTATCGATACCGAACACTGCTGGGGGAAGATGCGAGAGATGGAAAACCCGTATTTCTGCCCGCGGCAGAAGGAATCCCTGCTCTGCTGGTTACGGACTGTTTTGGAAAAAGACGCGTTTATCGGCACACATTGGAGTAGTTTCTTCTGCACCGAAGTCGTTGCTTTGGAAGAACGAATCGTAATGAACTGCAGAATACCAGCCTCTTCCGGAAAGAACAAAAAGATTTCCAGGAAAAAACGGCAACGGGAGGCGGAATTTTTCATATGAAAACACTGCCTCATTAACAGAAGGTCCTCTGTTTGTAAAAAAAGCTGCATCAGCTTATGCTCCAGAGCGGTTGCACCGTCCTCGATCGAATTGAGGAGGGAAGGGCTGCTGTGCCCTTCTTTTCTTTTTCTTATGGTCACTCCGGCAGCTTTTGCAGAAGAAAAGGAGACAATTTCTGTCTGACAGAGAACAGACGAGGACTGGAAGAAAATGACGGCAGAATGCCCGGTATATTTCCCTGACGCGTCGGAAAAAGCAGCCGGTTTGCAGAAATGGATATTCTGATCCAGCTTTTCAATGCGGAAACTCCCGGGATTCCAAAGAAGAAGCGTCTCGCCAGAGATTGAAAAGCATATTTTAAAGAATGAGGAAGCGCAATGACAAAAGGCACATATGATCTGTATGAACTGCACCAGGCAGCCGAAAACGGCAAAATTGTTTCTGTCTACACGGATAGCCAGTATCCTGAGGAATTTGAGACCGGTGTTGTGGAAGAAATGGACGGGAACCATTTTCTGCTGCATGCAGTGAATCCCTGGGGGCTGGAAGACGGATGGCGATTAAAACGCAATCGGGATCTGAGGGAAACGTATTGTTCCGATGATTATGAAATACGCATGTCCTATCTGATGCAGTACAAGAATACCAGCCTTTCTCCTTTGTTGATGGATAAGTCCGAGGACAGTCTGCAGAACCAGGTACTTCAAATGTGCAGGAAAACACAGGAACTGATCACGGTAATTGACAGAGAGAACATGATCACAGGGCGGATACAGGATGTAAGCGATCTTATACTCTCCATGAAATGCCTTGATTTCTACGGATTCCCGGCAGGAGAACAGAGTTTTCTGCTGCGGGATATTCAGACGATCCAGCTGAGGTCCGAAGAAGAGAGGATGTATCTGATGCTGGAAGAAAAAGCAAAAGAACAGATGGAAAAACAGCCGCAATTGCATTTGCTTTCGGAGGAAGAATGAACATTACGATACTGACAACATTTCCGGAGATGTTTGCGCCGCTGCATACCAGCATTTTAGGCAGGGCGGAGAAAGCAGGAATCCTGAATATTCGGGAGGTGGACATCCGTTCCTATGCGACCAACAAGCACCACAATACGGATGATTCTCCCTTTGGAGGAGGGGCGGGCATGGTGATGCTTGCCCAGCCTATTGTGGATGCGATCCGGGACCAGCAGAAGGAAAAGAAAATTCATACGATCTATCTCTCTCCAAAGGGAACGGTGCTGACACAGAAGAAAGCGGAAGAACTTGCCCGGAAAACAGATCTTATTCTACTCTGCGGACACTATGAAGGAGTGGATCAGAGGGCGATAGACCTCTGTGTAGATGAAGAAATATCCATTGGGGATTATATTCTGACCGGTGGGGAACTTGGCGCAATGGTTCTGACGGATTGTGTTGCACGCCTGATTCCCGGTGTGCTTGGTTCCGAGCATTCCTCAGAGGATGAAAGTTTTACATCCGGACTTCTTGAATACCCCCAGTATACGAGACCGAGGGAATTTGAGGGGTTGACGGTTCCTCCCGCACTGCTGAATGGCAATCACCGGGAGATCGCGGCTTGGCAACTTTCAGAATCCCTGTATATTACGCTGAAGCGGCGCCCGGAAATGGCCAAAGCTTACCTTTCCGGCCGGAAATTTTCGCGCAGCGTGAAGCGGGTTGTAGATGCAACACTGGCACGGGTGAGGGAAGAACAGAAGGTGCAGGAAGATGTTCACGTACAAACTGAATCCGAACAGCCGGACGACGCTGTATGATCAGCTGTTTGAAGCCATTGCAGAGAGCATTTGTGACGGGAAAATTGCCAAAGGGGAAAAATTGCCTTCACGCAGAGAATTATCAGAACATCTCTCTGTCAGCCCTCAGACCGTAAGCTCGGCGTATAACAGGCTGATAGAGGAAGGATATTGTGAGAGCAGACCCAAATCCGGCATCTACAGCATCTGGGACGGAACACAGAAGAAGCACTTTCCACAGACTGCTCCGGAAATACGGTACGACTTTCGCACCGGTGCTGTTGATGCTGCCCGCTTTCCGTATCACACCTGGGCGAAACTGATGCGCACGGTTCTCAGCGAACAGAAAGCGTCCCTTTTACTCTCCTGCGGTCCGAAAGGACTTCTTGCCCTGCGGCAGGAAATTGCGAAGCTTCTTTACCGGGAGCGGGGAATGGTAGTTAATCCGGAGCATGTGGTTATCGGTTCCGGTACAGATCAGCTGGTGGGAGCGGTTCTGGGGCTTATCGGGCGGGACCGGCCTTTTGCAGTAGAAGACCCCGGGTATGCGCGGGTACGCCGTGGTCTGTCGATTCATGGGGCAAGACTGGCTCCATTGCCGCTGAGAGACGGAGCGATAGATATCAGGATGCTTTATACATCCGGTGCTGGAGCTGCTTATGTGACTCCGACACATCAGTTTCCGACGGGCAGCCGGATGCTTCCGGAGCAGCGGGCAGCGCTCCGGGCATGGGCAAAAGAAACCCGGGCATGGATTCTTGAAGATGACTATGAATGTGAGTTCACCGGTGACGGAGAGGTTCCGCTGTATGCAGAGGAACAGGACAGCCGGGTAATTTATATGAAC
Source organism: uncultured Clostridia bacterium (assembly GCA_947167215.1). Taxonomy (GTDB): domain Bacteria; phylum Bacillota; class Clostridia; order Christensenellales; family Aristaeellaceae; genus Ventricola. The sequence continues at coordinate 13,565 of CAMVHE010000016.1, read as the reverse complement.
ACTTTTACGAGAACGCTGGCACCCGGATTACGTATCAGCTTTATGGTATTGCCGGAGACGCTGGCAGCCCAGTATGAAAGTCTGGGCAGTGCCAGCCCTGTTACAGGATTTGAACAGGAAACCCTCTGCAAGTTTATTGCAGGAGGCCACTTTGAACGCCATATTCATGCAATGAGAACGCTTTATCGCAACCGACGCAGTGCTATGGAAAAAGGCATCACAGAGCTTGGACTGGGGGAAATTCAAGAAGCAAATAACGGGCTGTTTCTTTCTGTATTGGCGTCAGGAACAGTACAGGCGGACCAGTTGGTTTCGTGTGCACAGCAAAAAGGTGTTCAGGTATCCAGGATGGTTGATTTCTGTCTGGTCAACAGTGAGGGTTACAATGAGCGCATTGTTCTCCTCAGCTTTTCCAGCATGGAAGAAAAGGAAATTCGGGAAGGCTTGCGATTGCTGAAAGAAGCCTGGAAAGTGTGAAAAAGTGAAAAAAGGAATAATAGTGTTATTTCTGCTTGCAATGATTGTTTCGCTCAGCGGTTGCCAGACCGTGAAACAGGGATTGCAGGCTGTGGGGTCCTCCTATTCCAGGGAAGCGTTGGATACTCCCAATAACAACGGGGGAGAAATCGATTGGAGTTTTGTGCCGATTGTGCGGGAAATGGCCACGGAAATGTTTACCAAGGCAACGGATGCAACCATTCTTGAGACGGCGGTGGTGTCCAAGAATGGTGCCAGTGATCATGTAATAGTGATTATTACCTATGATAAGAATGGGGTCCAGGGAAACTACGGCTTTGACTATAAGAAGAATGCGGAAGGACAATATGAACTGACCCGTTACGGGGAAGGCGTGCGTTCCGACGATATCTGAAAAAGGGCGGCAACAGATGGGCATGCTCATAAGACAGATTCATAAAGTATTGCAGGTATGGCATGATCTTAGGATCATGCCATTTTCTGGTTTCATCAGTCTATCCAGAGGGATAAATTCCACGCTGTCATACTCAATGCGGATTTCCTGATGGCGCTTACAGCCGCTCTTGTCAGACACTCCAATGTGGTTCAACTTGATCAGATATTGCAAGGCGTATGACGCCTGTTCCTTTAAATCCGCACTTTTCTTCACTTTCTGGATAGAAAGTTCCAATTCATGATTCTTTTATTCCTGTGCTTCAATATCCTACTGTCACTGTTCCACATCCGCTTTCAAAATCTGCTGCTCATCCTTGCAAACCGGTCTTTACTTGCCTTGCCCGCTGCATGATCCTTATACAGGCAGGACAGCCGCGCAGCAGAAGTACATCACCCTTCGGGCAAGGAGGATCATGGACAGCGGGTGGAGTGAACTGATAACCATGCTGGAGTATAAAAGCGAATGGTATGGAAGGAAGTTCCAGAAAGTGAGATCCTATTACCCGTCTTCCCAGCTGTGCACAGCATGCGGCTATAATAATCCGGAAGTAAAGAACCCAGCCGTACGGGAATGGGTATGTTCCGGATGCGGAGCGAAGCATGGCCGCGGTATCAATGTAGCAAAGAATGTCAAACAGGAGGGGAGCACATTACAAAGGATTTCGACGAATGAAACGAACGGACCTGGCAGGAAGAAGCCGGAAAGGAGAGAACAAGGAAACACGAAAAGCTGGAAACATTACCTATGAAAACACGTAGAAACTGCTTATGGGAGCGCAGCCGGAATCAGCAGCTATTGGTATGCATGCGAGAAAGAAGATGGACAATAGTAAAGGCCGCTTCAGAAGCGGCCGGATATAGATGTGATTGTTTCCTTGATCGGGCTTTTAAACTGAGAAAGTATGAACGTATTCCAGCTTCATTTTCCTGATTACAGCAGGTTTTTGAGTTTGTCAAGTGCGAGGGCCATGGCAACAGTGGCGACTTTCTTCTTGGCGAGCAGCGAGGAACGATCAGGATCTTCGGTTTTGGAAAGGGCGGTGAGGGAAGCCGCCAGACAGGCAATAGAGGTTGTCAGTTCCGACTTGGACATTTTGCCCTTTTCGAGGCCCTTTAATGCGGAGTTGAGCGATTTTTTGAGCTGGCCCTGGGTATCAAGCATCTGGGCCACCTCCAATGCTGCTTTGAGGGCTGATTTTTCTGCAAAGTTGAGTGAGTCAAGCTTGTACGGCCTAAATGAAAACAGTCCCATTGCGATTCCTCCTTTGTTTTATACGCATATGCGCATTAATTGAATTTTGTACCGACGGACCAATTACTGCAGTTCAGTGGCTTGAAGGATATGACTATCGTACTGGAACAATGCTCCCCTCGTTCATGTCTGATGGTTTGAGCATTGATAATAGTGGTGCATTTTTCTGTGTTTTCCTCGAGCCATGTTTTCCTCAAGCCATAATGCAGTATGATGGTTTTCCGGAGTCAAAAATGCAATTCAAATTATGCAAAACCAGTGCATACGTCATATGCCTGATATGAATGCCAACAGAATCATTTCATTATGGCTTCCAGCTTTTTTCGGATGTCAGGCAGTACCGTCTGCAGCTCTTTTTTCCTGTCTGGAGAAAAAATGTTTTTCTGCTCCATCCATATCAGGTATCCGTTCATACAGTTTATAGCCATTTTGATGTCGTTCTTTGTCATTTCACCGGCATTAGCATGGTCAAGCGCCAGTTGTGCCTCTTCACGGCTGATCCCCCAAGGGGCTGATCTGGCGAAGGGAATGGTGAAGGCAAAATCATAAAGAACGGAGCGCATTTCTGACTGTTCGTCCGGAGAGAGAGCTGTGAGCTTATAATTCCTTTTTCCAAATAGTCCCATGGAAAATTACCTTCTCTCTATGTTTCTGTGACAGTGGATCAAATTGATGCTTTCAGTTTGTCTGCGGCTGAGTCCAGACATGCAATAAAGGACTGATCATGTTCTGTATTTGTCATGTTGTTCTCAATCTGAATGCGTTTAGCGGCTTCAAGACAGAAAATGGCAGTTTCAATATCCTGTTTGTGCATTTTATTCTTGCGCATATGCTCAATTGCTGTACGGGCTTTGCCGGCCATTGCCATGACATCGGCTTTGCCGCTGAAATTGTAGGGCTGGTAGAATCCTGTGGCGACATGTCCCATCACAGTACTGAGGTATGCATGCTCATTCTGATTGAGCACGCCCAAATCATATGTTTTTCCAAAAAGTCCCATTTTATGAATCAGCTCTCCTTCAGCAGTTCTTCTATTTCCGTTCCCGTAAGTTTGTTCTTCTTCATCAGCGCATTGACCATGCGGTCAATACGGTGCTTATTCTGACGGATGATTTCCACAGTATTTTTCATTTCCCGGCGCAGAATCTCATTGATCTTTTCTCTTGTGTCATGATCTTTCAATGCATCACGAAGGTCCATTGCTGCCAGGCCGAAGTCACTGTCCATGCCATAAGCACATAACATGGCAGCAGCGGTGCGGGTCGCCTGCTCCAAATCGCCTGATGCGCCAGTGCTTATTCCCTCTTCGGTGCCGTAATAAGCGATCTCGGCAGCCCTGCCGCCCAGGCTTGTGCGAATACGGGCGATCAGCTCTTCCCGGGTGGAAAGAGGTCCCATATCCTTGTTTGAATGCTCCATGTATCCACCATGATCGCCACGGGCAACGATGGTCAGATAAGACGGAGTGTTGCCGCCCAAGTAACACAGGAAGGCATGACCGCTTTCATGACGCGCAACACGCTCCAGGTATTCATAGCCCCAGTCTTTCTTTGCGCCATAACGCATGAGTTCATGTGCTTCATCCAGCATGGCGTCGTCCAGTGGCTTTCCTGCTTTCACAGCCATGCGGCTGGCGGATTCTACCATACCGGTCAGTGCAGCAGGACTCATGCCCATGGTTCGCCCTGCTGTGCGCCGGATCATTTCGTCACTGACAGTGTTGCCGGGCTGCTTTTTAAGCAGAATGCGCAAAAGCTTTTCACGTTCTTCCTCATTGGGCAGGTCAACCAGAATCCGGCGATCGAAACGCCGTGCCAGTGCAGGATCTATAACGCCAAGACCGCCCTTTCCTTCCTCCACATCAAAGTTGGTAGCGGCAATGACAAATACCGGGCGACGTGGGTCCACGGAAAAACCGTCCATTTCCGTGAGCAGGGCATTGAGGGCCATCTCTTCGCCATGAGCGCTGTTGCTTTCCCCTCGCTTACGGCCAATGGCATCGATCTCATCAATGAAGATGATTGCCGGAGCATAGCGGCGGGCGCGAGTAAACAGCTTTCGAATGGATTCCGGTCCGCTTCCCTGATATTTAGTCACAAACGAGCTGGCTACAGTAGGAAGGAAAGCAACATCCGATTCTCCGGCCAATGCTTTTGCGAGCATCGTCTTGCCTGTGCCTGGAGGACCGTAAAGCAGGATGCCCTTAGGCGGTTTCAGGCCTTGTGCGCAGAACTTTTTCGGGTTTTTCAGATATTCGGTGAAGAATTTCAGCTCCTGTTTGGCATCTGCGGCACCGACTACATCGTCAAAATGAATATCAGGCTTTTCAACATCATCCAGTACCTGACCGGCATCTTCAGCGGATGCAGCGCGCTTGAGGGCAAAATTCCGCAGACGCACAGTGACACACCGCTGATCCGGGGACAGCATGGGAGCTGTATCAAAGAACAGCACCTTGCGCTCCGAAGCGAGACGGGATGCAGCACTCTGCAAATACAGCTGGCGGCAGATATCGGAGAGAGTATCTTCAAAAACGGAAAAATCATTACCGGGTGCGGTGATTTTGCCACGGGCGCCAGAACGGATGAAACTCATGGAGAGTTCCTCGTCCAGAGCGAAATCCGGCATTTCCAGCAGGTAAATAGGCAATTCCGGCAGACGTTCCTGGAGAGTTCGCAGCAGCTGGCTGCCATCCCGAAGTGCCCGAGCTGCCATAGGGGCATAATTGAAACCGCCGGTGGAGTGGAATACGCCGCTGTTCATACCTTCCATCATGGTGGCCATCCACTGCTCGGGTGTAACGCTTTTTTCGGTGACGTCCAGCAGAACCAGACGGAGGTCTTTTTCTCCGGCCAGAGCAAGCGCCTGATCGATGTTCTGAGAGTCATAGATCGTATATCCAGCAAGCTGGTCACGGCAGCGTGAGGCAAATTCCTTATCGCCATAGATCAGGATTTCCGGCTTTTCGTCGCAATAGAAAAGGGGACGGATATCCGCAGGAAGCTGAACGGTTTCGGTGGAAAAACGGATTTCGGTTAAGTGCTTAAGAGCATCCAGAAAATGTTCCTGATCCCACAGACGGCACAGCTTAAAGATCTCATTCTTAAAGAACAATTCAGTTTGTGCACGAACGGTACGCGCGTCTGCAGCACCTTCCTGGAACATGAGAGCTGCAGGTACAAGCGAATCAAAGGTGACATGCACGCCATACTGTTTCTCAAACAGCTTCCCGAAACGATCCAGCTCCCGGCGGCTGATCTTCTCCAGATCGTGGGCCTGCAAATGGTTAAAAAGCAGCGGCCATCCAGTTGAGAGACGGCTGGTGATGGCAGCGGGGAAGAAAGGCTGGCCAGTGCGAGGATCGGTTTCGCCTTTCAGAGCACTGATCAGTGTCTGACGCGGTACGGCTGCGGCATTCTGACGGTTATCACCTTCATAAAGGGATTTCCCGGCATTTGTGGTAAAAATGATGATAGTATCCTTGAAGGAAATATCTTCGCTTAAGTAACGGTCAGATAAACGGCCGGCGTCGAGAATCTGCAAAAAGAGCTGCACAGTGTTGAGATGGGCTTTTTCAACTTCATCGAACAGCAGAAAGGAGTGAGGATTCTTCTTTACGAATCCGGTCAGCAGGCCTTCCTTAGCACCCTGATAGCTCTTTTCAAATCCAACAAGCCCCATATAGGATTGATGATCGGCATAAGTAGACATATCAAAGCGCTTGAAAGGCAGTCCCAATGCTTCAGCAGCCTGTTCTGCGAGAAAGGTTTTACCCACACCTGGAGGACCGGCAAAAACAAAGATAGCACGGGGGCGCTTTCGCTTTTCATCGCTGGCGGATAGCACTTCGGCAGCAAAAATGCCTTCGGCAAATGCATGTACCACGGGATCCTGCCCCTGAACAATACCAAGCAGCTGTGCCCGCATTTCGCGGATCCTCTCAGTCAGTTGGGAAAGAAATTCCGGTGTCATTTCCTGCGCAAGTGCAGCAGCTGCTTCTTCTTCCTGCTGCTGTTGCTTTTTTGCTTCTTCACCGCTGATTACACCTTTCAGCTTGCATACCTGCAAAATAGTGTCAGTCGGCTTTTTGAGGATTGCGTACAGCAGATCAAGCCCCCAGATTTCTTTTTCATCACGCTTTCGGGCATGCTCATCTGCGCTGGTGAGATACTCCGACAGTTTGCCCGCATCACTTTTTGCCCCCCGTTTCAGTTCGTGACGAAGCAGAGGACGTATGCGGTCGGTGTCAACACCTTCTTTTTCAAAAGTGGATTTAATGGCAGTAATATCCTCATCGACTGCCTTCATATCCTTATCCGGTAGGTTGAAAGCATCTTTGGCACGGATTTCAGCGAGCTTGAGCAGGCCAAGAAAGAGATACTCTATCCCGGGCTCATTTGCACCAATATTCTGAGCTTCAGCTTGTGCCCGCATCATCACATATTTCAGGGAATAGGAGATTTCCATGACGCTTTATCCTTTCATGATAGATTTATACATATTTTTGAAGTTTTTTGCAGATTGTACGGGTTCCTTCACTGTCTACTGCTGAGCACAGATTAATCAACCCCTGAACGGCTGCCAGCATGATGATGTCATCCTCTTTGACCACATCCAGCATTTCTGCACAGACTTCCTGGATTTCTTTTGTGGAGCCCTGGACTATGCCGGTCAGCAGGCAGGTCCTTACAATGCCCTGCTCACTTTTTGAAAGAATCTTGCTGAGTCTGCATTCTTTTTTTCAAAACATCTTGCTGTGTCTCCTTTCATTCATCAACTAGCATTTTCCGGTTCCCCGTAAGAACTCCGCGTACAATTGAAGTCTGCGGGTCATTCGGATCATAATGGACATCTACCTCACATGTTCCATCCCCATCCTCATCGAGATCATCAAACAATTTTCCGCTGAAACGATAAGAAGGAGAGGTATATTCCTGACCATCGACAGTATAGTGCCATTCCACGCCGTAGATTGTTGTTTTGAAGAAGATACGATCGAATGCGCTGGTCTGATCGCTGACTTTCACGGCGGTACCCTGGCATACATTGCCAGCTGACCATGCTGCTTTCATTTTCTGGGTTTGTTCGGTCACTTCATATGCTGCTTTCAGTGGAATTGTGAACATAAGAATGAAACAGCCAATGATAAACGCAATCAACAGTACACCCAGAATAATTAATATGGCAGTTTTTGCTGATTTCATTTTCTTGTTCCTCTTATTTCTTTTTGTTTTTAAGACGCTCTCTTGCCCTGCGCTCCATTTCAGCCATCATTTCTGCCATGGGATCTATGGGCTTCGCTTTTTCGGGAGGCCTTTCCTGTAATCTGCTCCTTGCCTGCTGTTCGATGGAAGCAAGCAGATCAGCAAGGGGATCTGACCGGACACCGGGTTTGGACTCATCATGGAGGCATGCCTGATATTCGGATTCGCTCATACCGGTCCTGTCAGGGAAGAACATTGTCTTGTCAGTTCGAAGCCCATACTTCCAGTCAAGCGTTATTTGTTTGTACTTTTCACCCTCCGGACCGAAAGAGGAAAGGCCGATATAGGCTGTTCCATCTTTCCGCAAACGATCCGCACCGCCACTGCCCAGTTCAATTTCATGGAATTCTCCAGCCTCGGAAATCAACCACAGGAAAGGAATGTGGGAGGGGGTATGCCACAGGAACAAATCGCCTTCGGGAGAAATGTCCATCAGCATGTCCATACCGATGGGATGGCTGCATCCATAACTGTCAAGTCGCCGTTTGTGGTGTACGAACATTGTATGCAGCAGCTGCATGGACCTGAGGTCAATGACCGACACGGCGCAAAGGCCATCAATCCTGTCAGGTCCCAGCCGGTTCAGCACACGGCTTTGCACGAGAGCTATGGTAGCGTTGCAGGGACGATTCAGGGAAATGAGGTAGGGCTCAAGTGCCCATTGGATGTCCGGATCTGTCGGGTTCAGCGGCGGAAGCCTGTTAAGATATGCAGGGTCATTTTCTGCATCTGCAGGCACTGCCTGACCGAAACGAACAGCGCTGCGGAAGACTGCCGGATAAGTGCTGGCATCCCAGACGGAAAAAATACCGGAAGCACAGGCATAAACCAGATGCTTTTCTTCGCCGTGCAAACCACGCCGGATATCCCGTATGCCTATCGCCCCGGAAGACAGCATGTTTCCAGGAATATGCACGGCAGCTTCTCCTCCCTGCAGGTGCCCTGTCCAGACGTCTGCATTTTGAGAAAAAAACAGATGATCCCGGCAGCGGTCTATTGTGAAGAACCCATACGGTAGGGCATCAGAGGCAAGGGACATCATGAGCATCATGGAACCGCCCGGAAGCATGCCCGAAAGGTCATATCCTCCGACATCGCGCGGAAAAGCAGGAAGCTGAGAGGCGTTGAGCGTGTTGGCGTAGCGGGCACCGCGCAGTGCTTTGCGGCAGCATGACTGATGGCGGCCGACAGCGTTGTTAATGCGCGACCATTCTGGACTGGGATGATTGGGTTCCAAAGCGTAGGCCTGATCCAACAGGGCCAGGGTTTCTGCGACCTGATTTTTCTGTAAACATGCCTCTGCATCATTTAGCAGATGTTTTATTTCATTCTGCCTGCCAAATGTCTCTGCATAAGAGAATGCCCGGCAGATCAGATAATCCGGAACCCGTCCGAAAACGCTCAGATCATAGATGGCAAAATACCGCTTATCTGTTTTGTAGTATGGTTCCTTATATACCAGGAGCCAACGGTGGCTGCTGTTTAATGATATAGCGTAAGTATCCTCGGACAATCCCGTGGCAGGCAGAGAGGCTTCCATACGGTTTCGTCTGGCACTGCCCGAAGGTTTAAGATTGACACCACCGTTACGGGTATTGTTCGTTTTTCGGGACCGCCAGAGTGAAGCTATGGCATCCCAGGCAACTGTTCGCCCATGCTGCTCTGCCCATTCCGTATTGGCGTCACGCCGAATTTCCCGCAGATTGTCGCATGATCTGACATAGGGCCATTCTCTAAAATCACTGCGTCTGGTAAAATCGCACCGGTCATAGGTAGGCAGCCTTTCAAGTGTATCAGGGTCAAAAGCGGCAAAGGAATAGCCGTCAGGTCCGCAAAGATAGATAGCTTCCTGGCACAGGATAACGCGCTTAAGCCTGTTTTCGGCGAACAGGTCAGGCTCCACCTTCAGACGATTCAGTTCATGACGCAGGGGAATATCGAAAACTGCAAGGCAGGATTGTTTTTCTCCCGATTCTTCCTGCTGCCATGCTACAGCGCAACGATCGTCCATTACATCAAAGGCAAGAAAACCACAGCTATCTGTGTCTATAGGCAATGGCATCCATGCTTCTGTTAATTGCTTTGTCCTTTTGACATATGCCGCATGCTCTGCGGACTCTGCAGGGGACCGGGCAGCCGCCTGCTGGATGTATTGCTCTGCGAAGGGACCGTGATAATCTGATACATACAGGTTTGCCAGCACTTCACCCGACTGTGCTGTTGGCTTGCCGTTGTTCATCTGGAGAATATCACTGTACATATTCTGCAGCTTATTGCTCAGCGTGTAGCCATCTTTGCAGTTCTTCGGGTCAGAAAGGATTCGGTAAAGCTTCTGATTATAGACTGCACTGACGGCATCAGGGTTGGCAGAAAGTGCTTTTTCCCAACATGCTTCTGCATTCTTTGGCATTCCAAGGTCCAGGTAGCTTAAAGCACGGTTACTGAGACTGTCGGCAGTGTCGGCAGCAGCTTCAGGCTCTGGTCGGGTATAGCTTTCACCTAAAGTGTTCTGGTAGATTTGTATAAGTTCTTTTTCGATGGAAGCAAAATCATGAGGCCGGTCATCAGGGTCCGTCTCCATGCACTTTGCCAGAAGGCTGCGCAGGGCTTCCGGCATGGTCACCCGGCATTCATCAAAGTAATCGCGGCAGCTCATGCCTGCCACCACGCCATTCTGCCAGGGCCGGGACCCCAGGTACATTTCCATGACGGAGACAGCCCAACTGTATATATCGGTGCGTCGGGTCAGCAGCTTCCCATCCATCTGTTCCATGGAGCAGTAGGCAGGGGTATAGCCGCCGGAGGCAGCCATCTGGGTGGCACCGGGGGTCTTGGGCTGCTCTAGTACAGTGAGCTGTCCGCGCGCCCGGGCCAGACCGAAGTCAGCGGCTTTTGCCTGCCAGTCTCTGGTCAGAAGCAGGTTATCCGGCTTGACATCCTGATGGATCAGACCGCTTTCGTGGGCATAGTGCAGGCCGCGGGCATACTGAATGGCGATATCCAGCAGGCGTGCCTGCTGTTCCTTTTCACTGCCTGCATAAAGAGTGCCTTTCTGAATATGACTTTCCAGGCTGCCGTTTTCCATCCACTCGGAAAAAATAGTAGGCACGCCGTCAATTTCACGAACGTAATAGCAGGACACGATATTGGGATGCAGGCCGAGGTTGATCCAGCTCTGACATTCATTGATGAAATTCTGCTTGGCAGTTTCATCTGCAAACAGCTGAGGCTGGGGGCGCTTCATTGCCAGATCCACATTCCACCCGGTATGATGCACCCGCCAGACACTGCCCATGCCGCCATGAATGGCGTCACTCTCAATCTGGTAAATGTCCAGAAGTAAAGCGCCCTTTTCAAAGGGCCCGGAAGAATCATTTACTGCCGTTTCAGGCAAGAATTTTTCCGGCTGTGCCAGTATGGTTCGATCGCTGTCCTCTTGTTTACTTCCGTTCAGCAGGGCGAGGATGTTTTGCTGACGGATATATCCAAAGCCTTTGTTTTCCAGCTCTTGAAGCAGCATCTGCTGCTGATTCTTATCTGGATGAGGGTAAACGGCCATGAACTGCCTGACAAGAGGCATTGTCTGATCCCCTTCATTCTGCCAGCCAGGGAAAGAAAGCTCACGCTGCAATACCCAGCAATGTACCTTATCCCCACAGACCGCAAGCAGAATGCTGCCGTCCGGAGAAAAGGCAACCTGATCGATATCTGTCAGCATAGGAAATGACAGATGCAACCTGCGATTCGGTAAAGACCATACAGTGAGCAATTTCTTTTCTGCAATGACCAGAAGACTGTCATCCGGGCTGATGCAAAATGAGAAATCAGAATAATCCTCTGCATCTGGATCCAGCAACATCTGATCCACAGTTTTCCAGTTTTCCGTGCTTAAAGAAAGCAGCTTCCGCTCTGTAGAATCCGTGATCAGAAAAAGCAGCTTTCCATCGCGGCTCAGGGCCCATCGCCGGCATTCGGCATCAAGTGCTATGGATTTAATCTTTCTTCCGCTGGGAATGGCATAGAAGAAAATGGTTTCAGGCGTAAGCAGAGCCAGAAGCTGTCCATCTTGCAGGAATAATGCACCGCAGATAAATATGCTGGGATCTCTCTTGCTCAGAATTGTTCTTCCGGTTTCAATCTCCCATATGTAAATCTCCCCATCGCTTCCGCAGCCAGCCAGCATCCGGTCATCCGGACTGAAAAGCAATTTGGAAAAATATGCATCTCCTTCCAGTTTTCTGATGATGGCCTTGCTGTCAGGATTAACCAGAAGAACAGCCTGATATCCGCCAATTGCAAGAAGTTCTCCGGAACGGGAATAGCACAGGCTGGACAGAATATTACAGTAATCAAATTCGTCTTTATCAGGCATCGGTATGCTTCCGACAGGACTGCCTGTATCTTCACGCAGTTCAATCAGCGGGGAATCCTGATAACGAATAGCCAGGGTATGGTTCAGAGGATGAAAGACGGCCGTCCCTTTGTCATCCGGGAAACGGTTTACCATCCAGGCAGATGCCTGATAGGAAATAAATTCATATTGTCCTGTGGGATTCCCACGGATGCAGAAGCGGGCAATCTGCCTGCGCAGATCAAAGAAATCATGCTGTTCATATTCTTTTTCAGCTTGCTGAAGGAGAGAGAGCGCCATAGGGATGTCATTGTCCCGCAAGGCAGATTTTATCTTTTCCCGCAGATGCTCTTTGGCTCTTTGGAGGTCGATCACTGCCGCATATTCCCTGATCCTGCTTAATTCCCATGAGGCGCGTCGCACAGAAGAAACCGTGTTCCAGATCAGAGCATTTTCAGCCCGGTCTGTCGATATAATCCGGCCCATGCCCGGGAGAATATCCAGACACTGGATTTGTTTTACATGCCCATGAAAAGATCGCAGGCAGCGGAAGGAACTGGTGTCCCACAGGACGATCATGCCATCCGTGTCGCCTGTTACCAGAAACTTTCCACTGGAATCAGCCTTGATTTTTTCCAGCCTGGCGTCAGTGGGATGGACAGTGCACTTCATTGTTTCCACATCCCACACAGCGATGCCGGAATCGCCGCAGGTGTAGATGACGGTTCCATCCGGAGAAAAACAGGCATCCCGGATACGAATATCTGCTTTTGCCGTTTGAAGCAGGCGGCAGGTTACGGCATCCCACAGGAGGATGTAGGGAGAAAACACACCGCAAAGCAGCTTCTTTTCCCCGTTGACGCAAAGGCACTGAATCGGACTGTGGCGTTTGAATTCGGGAAGTGTTTCATAAGTATTTACTCTTTCGCCGGATGTCAGGTCCCACTGATATATGGTATGGTCTTCACCTGCAGTGACACAGTGAGTGCCGTCTGGCAGTGCGCAAAGGGCTGTCAGCCCCTTTTCATGACAGGAAATGCAGTGCAGGATTTTACCGGTGTCAGCATCAGCAACCCAAAGTTTTGTGTTCTCACCTGGATTGACGCAGATACTTTTAGCGCGGGGAACAGGCGAGGTATGGAAGGAAAGCATTTTGTGAAAAAGCAGATATCTGTTGTCCGGGGTTACATCCAGCATATCTGCTATAGTATCCCCGATTTCAGACAAATTGCAGTATTTTTTGGCAAGAGATTCAAAGTCGTAGGCAGAAATAGCATCGAAGACTGAATATAGGGTCCGGCCATCCGGACTGAATTTTACCTGGGGGTATTTCATGACAGATGAGAAATTCCGGATCTCCCGGTGATTGCATCGAAATGATGCACATGGGGCAGTATCCTGTTTTTCCGTATCAATCTGTGACTGCAGACGTTCTTTATCGTCAAAAGCTGCAAGAGCACTGAGACGGCGGATCAACTCATCATATCGAATTCTGCCGTTTCGCCATTGAAATAATCCCTGGTTGTAGACTGATGCGGGATGCTCCGGATCCTTTTCCAAAGCAAGACGCCAGTACTCTTCCGCTTTTTCGGGCATATCCAGGTCGAGAAAGGTAAGCGCACGGTTATTGAGTGAATCTGATGTATCCACAGCGGCATTGTTTTTTTCACGTGGATATGGGCATCCAAGTGTATCGAGGTAAATGGATTGCAGGCTTTGTTCAATGATCTGAAAATCATGAGGCCGGTCATCAGGGTCCGTCTCCATGCACTTTGCCAGAAGGCTG
>CAMVHE010000015.1 GCA_947167215.1 uncultured Clostridia bacterium | reverse complement strand
AATTCCTCCCACGACCTATAGAGGTCGGGGTCTCCTTGCCTACGATTGATGAAAACGTACAAATAAATAATGAAAAATACAAAACAGGCCTTCAAAAAGCGAATTCTTGAAGACCTGTTTTGTATCTTTTTATACGGCTTCTCCTGATGCTGTTAAGGAGAAGCTATTTGGTATCATCTACCCTTTACAAGCAAATAATTACTGATTTTTTGACGTCCAACGGGTAAATTCCTCATCTGTAGCCAGCACCGTATGCGATCCGTCTATGCGATGCTCTGTTCCTTTTGTATAATCTATACCACTGGTTTTGTAATCATAGGCGATGGATTGTCTGCGTTTTTCCACCTCCGGATTGGGATGCGGAATGGCAGAGAGAAGAGACTTGGTATAGGGATGAACCGGGTTGGAGAAAATCTCCTCCTTGGTTCCTGCTTCCACCAGGTAGCCCAGGTGCAGCACACCGATACGGTCCGAAATATATTTTACCATGCTCAGATCGTGTGCAATAAACAGGTAAGCGCATCCAGTTTCTTCCTGAATATCCTTCATCAGGTTCACCACCTGAGCCTGGATGGACACATCAAGAGCTGAAATGCATTCGTCGGCGATAATCAGCTTTGGATTCATGATCAGTGCCCTCGCGATGCCCACCCGCTGGCGCTGGCCTCCGGAAAACTGGTGTGGATAGCGGGCTGCATGTTCTGGACTCAAGCCTACCTTCTTCAGCATTTCGCTGATCTGGTTTGACCGATCCTGCTTGGAAGTGAAACGGTGGTGAATATCTAGCCCTTCTCCAATAATATCCTCCACCTTTTTCCGGGGATTCAGGGATGCCATCGGGTCCTGAAAAATCATCTGCATATCCTTCCGCAGCATGTCCCGGGTGGCATTATCCATTTTCCCTGTAATGTCCCGTCCGTTAAAAATCACTTTTCCATCTGTTGGGTTATATAGCCGTATGATACTGCGGCCAATGGTGGTTTTACCGGAACCGGACTCCCCTACCAGGCCATAGGTTTCTCCAGGGTAGATTTCAAAGGAGACTCCATTTACGGCTTTTACCATATAGGACCGGGAGATTGGAAAATACTGTTTGAGATTTTCCACCTTTAACAAAGGCTCACTCATAGATATTTTTCCACCTCTTTTCTGGCCCTTTCCAGCCTCGCCTCCAGCTCTTTGGGCATTTCGATTTTCGGAGCATCAGGATGCAGAAGCCATGTAGCGGCAAAATGCGTCCGGCTTACCTGGAACAGGGGGGGCTCGGTCTTCTCGTCGATAGCCATAGCAAACTGATTTCTGGCAGCGAAAGCATCTCCCTTCGGTTCATGCAGAAGGTTGGGAGGACTGCCGGGAATCGAATACAGTCGGTCATCATCCGTATCCAGATCGGGCATTGCAGAAAGCAGGCCCCAGGTATAGGGATGCTTGGGCTCATAGAAAATCTCATTCACATTACCCACTTCCACAATCTTTCCGGCGTACATGACGTCCACATAGTCCGCCACCTTAGCTACCACCCCAAGATCGTGCGTGATATAAATAACGGACAGCTTCATTTTCTTCTGGATATCCATGATCAGTTCCAGAATACGTGCCTGAATGGTCACGTCCAAAGCTGTGGTCGGTTCATCACAAATGAGGATTTCCGGCTCTGCACTCAGGGCAATAGCGATCACCACACGCTGCCGCATGCCTCCGGACAATTGATGGGGATAGTTCTTAAAACGCTTTTCTGCGTCCGGAATACCCACCAGCTCCAGCAGCTCGATGGCACGGGCGCGGGCAGAATCCTTATCCATGTTCTTGTGCAGGAACATGCCCTCCATGATCTGCTTGCCAATGGTCATCGTAGGGTCCAGACTGGTCATGGGATCCTGGAAGACCATGGCAATGCGCTGCCCGTTGATTTGCTGACGTAACTGCTTTTTCGGCAGTTTGAGCAAATCCACAGTAACTTCCTTTCCATTTTCATCGGTATAGGTGTAAAGGATTTCGCCACTGTTCACCATGGCATTGCTGTCCAAAAGCCCCATCGTTGCCTTCATGGTCACCGATTTTCCGGAACCGGATTCACCCACGATGGCTACTGTTTCACCCTTGCAGAGATCCAGGTTCACGCCCCGGATGGCATGCACGATGCCGGCGTTGGTCTTGAAGGAGATATCCAGGTTCCTGATGTCGAGGATGGTTTTTGACGCTTCACTCATCTTTTCATCCTCCTTACATATCTTCCAGCTTCGGGGCAAGCGCTTCTCTAAGCCCGTCACCGATGAAATTGAAGCCCAGCATCAGCAGGGCAAGCACCAGGATCGGCGGCAGGATCTGATAAGGCAGAGTAGTAATGTTATTGAAGCCGTCCTCGATCAAGGTGCCAACAGAACACTGAGGCAGCACAATGCCCACTCCAACGAAGCTCAGAAAAGCCTCTGTAAAAATGGCAGTCGGAATGGAAAACATCACCTGGGTAATAATCGGTCCGATAGTATTGGGCAGAATTTCCTTGAAAATGATATGGCTGCTTCCGGCGCCAAGAGTACGGCTTGCAAGCACGTATTCCTGCTCCTTGATTTTCAACATTTCCGCACGGGCGATTTTGCTCATGCCGATCCATTCCGTCAAAAGCAGCGCCACAATCACCAGTCCCATTCCTTTGGGCATAAAAATCGCCAGCACGGACACGATCACCAGCCTAGGCACGCTGTTGGCAATTTCCACGAAGCGTTGCATGACATTGTCCACCATACCACCGAAATATCCCGAGATCAGCCCGTAGCTCATGCCAATGATCATATCAATGATGATAGTCACAAAGGCAATCAGCAGAGAAACCCGGGCTCCATACCAGGTACGGGTCCAAAGATCACGACCAAGATCATCGGTACCAAAAAGAAAAGTGTACTCTGCAAAATTGCCTTCCAGCTCTTCTCCGGTCAGAAGTTTATGAAGCCAGGGAATCTGAGGCTCAATTCCTTTGGCTACCACCCGCTTATTCTTTTCATTGCGGTATTGCACAATGTCCCGGTAACCGAAGGAATTCATGATGGGTCCTACGACTGCAAAAAAGATGATCACCGCGATGATCACCAGGCCTACCACTGCCCGTCTATTTTTGAAGAAGTGGGTAAACACACCCTTCCAGTAGCTTTGTGAGGCAAAGTTGGCATCGGTGTGAATATCCCGATGGGAAAGGAACACAAAGTCATCTTTCACAGGCACATAGGCCGGAGCTGCCACAGCAGGCTGGATATTTTTCTTTGCCATCTTTACGCCTCCTTTCCCTTGGCTGATACACGGATGCGTGGATCCAGCACACCGTAAAGCAGGTCCACAATCAGCATTATACCAATGTACAGTGTGGAATAAAGAATACCGAGGGCAAGCACATAATTGTAATCAATGCCTTCTCCCGTGATTGCATCCACCATCAGTTTGCCGATGCCGTTGATACCATATATCTTTTCCACCACCAGTGCACCGGTGAGCAAATCCACCACCAGGGGGGCCAGCACGGTAACAATGGGGATCAGAGCATTGCGGAGCACGTGCTTTAGAACCAGCTTCCGGCCAAACATTCCCTTTGCTTCCGCCAGACGCACATAATCGCTGTCGAACACCTCCACCATTTCATTCCGTGTAAAACGGGCAATGGTAGACATGGTGAAAAGACTAAGGGAAAGAGAGGGAATAATGGCAGAAAACGCAAACCGGTTGGGATCAAAGAAGTACGGGAAAAAAGGGATCTTAAAGGAAAAGGTGTATTGCAGAAAAATCAAAAACACATAGGACGGCACGCACACACCCAAAATGGAAAAAACCGTGCAGAATCCATCCAGAAATTTTCCCTTATTCAGCGCAGCAGTAATGCCAAGCAGGAGTCCAACCAGCGTGCCAAGCACAATGGCAACGCCGCCGATACGGAAGGAATTAGAAATGGCAGTGCTCAACACCGTTTTGATAGGTGCTCCGTTGTACAGCGAGGTTCCTTTGCCAAAGTCCCCCTGAAGCACATTGCCCATGTAGCGGATAAATTGGGTCAAAATGGGATCATCCAGGCCCATTTCCGCCCGCTTATTAGCTATTTGCTCTGCACTCATACGTTCCGAAGGGAAGGGATTTCCCGGCATAATCCGTACCAGGAAAAACAGCAGGAACGTAATGATGAGCAGCGTCAGCAGGGCCATCCCAATTCGTTTCAGTATGTACTTCAACATACGATCAACAATCCTTTAATAAGAAATTATCAGAGCGGCCTTAGAAAAGACCGCTCTGACGGAAGAGAATTCTTATTTCTCGCAAAGTGGTTTCCGATTATTCAATGGTCGCGTTCTTATATACCCGGTTCAGGGCTACAGGGTGGAATTCCACGCCTTCAACGCCTGCTGCGATCAGGTTTGCATTAGCCTTGGTATACAGGGGCGCGATGACAGCTTCCTTCATAACCAGCGTTTCAGCTTCAAACATTGCTGCCCAGCGGGCATCGTAATCGGTAATGTAGGCACCAACGGTGCAGTCCTTGATCAGCTGATCATATTCCGCATTGCTCCAGAAACCGTAGTTGTTGGAGTTGTCAGTAATCCACATGCCCAGGTAGGTCATGGGGTCAGCATAGTCAGGACCCCAGCGGGTAAGTGCAATATCATAGTTGTCGTTCTGCATCTTGTCCAGACGCTCTGCCTTGGTCATGGGCTGCAGGTTGATAGTAAGGCCGGGCAGCGCATATTCCACGTCTTCCTTGATGGCCTGAGCCACCTTTGCCACCTCGTCACCTTCATTATTGCCATAGATCATGGTAAATTCGAAGCTGTCTACGCCAAGTTCTGCCTTCGCAGCTTCATAATACTCCAAAGCTTTTTCCGGATCATATCCTACATAATCCAGGAAGGCGTCCTGATCGGCAGAGAAATCTTCACCGGTAGTGCTGCTGGCAGCGAACTGAGGAGGAACTGCAGTATAGGTGGCCAGGGAGCCATCCATCACATAGTTATCCACCAGATTGTCCCGGTCGATAGCGTTGGAGATCGCCAGACGCAGGTTAGCGTTGGCCAGTTTGCCGTTCTGGGCATTCTTTTCAGTCTGGCTGAAAGACATGTACCACAGGTAACCCGCACCAGTCACTTCCAGGTTCTGGTTCAAGGCCGTATCCTTCTGAGCTGCTGCCACCTGGTTGCCGGAAATAGTAACCAGATCCAGTGCTCCGGTACGATATGCAGTCAGAGCGTTGTCAGAGGAGCCAACCACCTGGTACTTGATGCCGGAAAGCTTCACGCGATCAGCATCCCAGTAATCGGCATTCTTCTTCAAAGACAGAGTAGCGGTACCAGGAGTGTAATCTTCCATTACGAAAGCGCCATTGCTCAGGAAGGTCTCGGGGCTGGTTCCATAGGTGCCTTCCTCCAGGCTGGTGTAGAATGCTTCATTGATAGGATAGAAGGTCGGGAAATACATCAGGCTGGGGAAGAAGGAAACAGGAACTTCCAGCGTGACAACGAAGGTCTTGTCATCCACCGCTTCCACTCCCAGCGTCTCGGGATCGGCGCCTTCATAAATGATTGCGTCAGCATTCTTGATGCAGCCCACGCTAGTATCCATCAGATAGGCATACTCGCCTGCTTCTTTCGCAATGCGTTTCCAGGCAAATTCAAAGTCATGAGCGGTAACGGCAGCGCCGTTGGACCACTTGGCATCCCGCAGATGGAAAGTATATACTGTACCATCTTCGCTCAGATCGTAGCTTTCTGCAATAGCAGGAATAGCCGCGCCGTCTGCATCCATCTGCATCAATCCGTCAATGCAGTCAGCAATTACTTCAAAGGATTCGCCGTCGGTTGCCAGATTGGTATCCAGGCTCATCACGTTGGTGCTCAGCATAACGCCCAGGTACTTTTCTTCCGCCACTGCGAAAACGGTGCAGGAGACCAGCAGCGCTAACGCAAACAGCAAACAAAACAGCTTTTTCATATTAGTTTCTTCCCTTCTTAGATTTTTTCTGCATTAATGCTATATGCATCCTGCAGAAATCCAGATTATTTTAGTATGTTAGAGCCAAAAAGTAAATACTAAAAAACGAAATAATGCAATTTTTTATTTACCATCCCCGTATCCTGAAAAAAAACTCCTTTTTCCAGGTGCTCCAAAATTCCTTTTCAAATGGATTACCTTTCTTTCCGCACTTTCAAATCAGAGCCGGCGAAGCTGATATATTTACTGGAGGACCTAATCAACAGAATCTGCCAAATGAAATACGATGCACCTTGCTGAATGATTCGGCAGGAATGACATTCAGGATTGTTCTATTTCACTTCTGCGGCTCCTCCGTTTCTTCGAGGCGCACACTTTTCCTCGGCAGTATTTTCTGTTCACGTTTGCTGCTAAAAGCTTTATTAATAATAAGCCTTCCATGTAGGAAATCCTGCTTCTATAAAACAGCGTCAGGAGTATCATACACGGAAGGCTTTTCACTGAATGACTAAGGAAAGCACTGAGAAACATCCGAAGGATACTTATCAGGAACTATTTCCAGATTTCTGCACCGGAAACTATCGCTTACGAAACTGCCAGAATGCAATGGCAGCCGCAGCGCCAACGTTAAGGGAATCTATTCCCCGCGCCATGGGAATGATAGCTGAGTAATCACATGACGCAATCGTTTCTTCGCAAAGTCCTGTATCCTCCGTCCCGAGAAAAAGCGCTAATTTTTCATATTTAAGGAGATCCGGTGCATCCAGAGGGATGCTGTCTTTCGTTAGCGCTAGCCCTACGGTGGTAAAACCATTCTGGCGGAGGAGTTCAAAGGGCGTCATGGTATGCAGCCTGGCCCAGGGAATCCGCATAACGGCCCCCATGCATACCCGGACAGCTCTGCGATGAAAAGGATCACAGCAGTTCGGTGAAAGAAGAATTCCATCCACCGAAAGTGCTGCAGCCGATCGAAAAATTGCACCAACATTCGAGGGTTCTGTGATACCTTCCAGCACCGCAATCCGGCTGGCGTCCTTCAGCACTTCTTCCGGCATTTGCGGTTTTGGCCTTCGCATGGCGCAAAGCACCCAGGAACGTTCCAGACGAAAGCCCGTTATATCAGAAAGAGCTTCATCCGTTCCCGTGTAAACAGGAACTTGAGGACACCTGGCCAGGATGCTGATTCCCTGCTTGTCCCCAACAAACTTTTTCCGCATCAGCAGGGAAAGAGGTTCATAGCCTGCATCCAGGGCAGCGTGCACCACTTTCGGCCCTTCCGCTATAAACATTCCCTTCTCAGGCTCCTGTCTGCTGCGAAGCTGAGCGTCTGTCAGATGATAAAAGTAATTGTTATCAGAATGCTCTCCGGCATTCAGTTCAATGATAGTCATGTATATCTCCATTTCAGGAAAGAACAATCTTTTGTAATTCCGGAAAAAGTGAAGTTGAGGCGGACCATGCAAGTCTTATATTTTGCATGGTCCTGCCTCATTGTATTCATCAAGGGCAATTTGTCAACGAGAATTTCTGTAAAATCTTCTCTGGCCTGCCCTTTTTCTTTTTCTGAGTTTTCTATAGTAAGGCTTACCCGCTCACTGCTTTCCCATCGTCCTGCCAAGGAAAAAGAGCACCGCATAAGCTCCGGGTATACTGGCTTTCACCCTCCGAAAACATACCGGAATTTGACTGAATTAAGAAAAAACGAGCCTCCTTTGCTGGGAAGGAAGCTCGTTTTTCAACCTGTCATCAGATGAAAAGGGAAACGATGAACAGCAGTATGATGATTGTAATACCCATAACAGCCGTCATGCCGGTCTGACACTTGTAGGCGTCTTCCGTCTTCATGTCAGAGAACTGGGACACCACCCAGAAGTAGGAGTCATTTGCATGGGAAGCAACCATGGAACCAGCACCAATTGCCAGCACAACCAGTACCTTGGCAACCGGTGAAGTATAACCCATTGTCTCCATAAGAGGCGCCATCATACCCGCCGTCGTGATCATGGCAACCGTAGAAGCGCCCATGGCAAGTTTGAGAATCATAGCAATGATAAATGGAATCAGTACGCCCAGTCCGGAATTGACAAGGCCTCCAACGCTGGCAGCAATTGGCATCATCTTAAGGATGGCACCGAAGGAGGAACCTGCACCGGTAATTGCCAGGATGCCGGCAGAATCTGTCACGCCCTGTGTGATCCAGTCAAGTGTGTTTTTCTTTTCAGATTCTGGGATCAGGGAAATGGAGAGGAACACGCCCAACAGCAATGCCACCACTGGATTACCGATAAACATGACTATCTGATAGACAGCTCCTGTTCCGAGCGGCTTTGACGGGAAGTCAACAATAGACGCCAGGGCAATCAGGATAATCGGCAGGAAAATCGGGGCAAAGCTTCGGCCGGGGCTGGGAAGCTTTCCGTATTTCTTCTTCAGCTCTTCCAATGTATACTCAGAGTTGGCAGGAATGTTTACTGTAGAAGATACTTTTTTAGCGTAGAGTATGGCAACAAGCACAGCAGGGATCGAGACCAACAGACCAATGAGAATCGTAAGGCCAAGGTCTGCACCCAGTGTTCCTGCCATGGCGATGGGGCCAGGAGTCGGAGGAACAAGGCAGTGAGTAGCATACAGACCGCCGGAAAGCGCAGTTGCCATTACTGCAAGGGAGGTATTGCTCTGCTGGGCAAGAGCACGGCTGATCGGAGAAAGAACGACAAATCCTGAATCACAGAATACCGGGATACCAGTCACGTAACCCATGGCACCCATTGCCACAACACTGTTCTTTTCTCCTACAATTCCAAGGATTGTGTTGGCCATTGTAAGCGCAGCACCAGTCTTTTCCAGAATGGTACCAATAATGGTACCACAGAGAATTACGATACCGATGGAAGTCATGATGGAACCAAATCCACCCTTAACCTGGTTGACCACCTCCGTCGGTGTAAGTCCGGATTCCGGATACAGAACACCCCAGATGAGACCGACCGCCATCGCAATCAGCAGCATAACGATGAACGGGTGCATCTTTAGCTTGGAAATTGCAAGCACCATAAGAACAACAGAAAGGATAATGATTGTAAAGAGTAAGAAGGTTTGCATGATAACACTCCTCTTTCTTTTATTTCAAGGCCCGTAAGCCTTGTTTGCGTTTTTCCCGGATAATCAGCATCCGAATCATATATTCCCTCTCGAAATCAGGCACGTTATCCAGCTGTAATACTTCATAAAGGCGTTTCATGCGGTACTGCAGCGTGTTTTTGTGCACGAAAAGTCTTG
Source organism: uncultured Clostridia bacterium (assembly GCA_947167215.1). Classification (GTDB taxonomy): domain Bacteria; phylum Bacillota; class Clostridia; order Christensenellales; family Aristaeellaceae; genus Ventricola. The sequence goes on along the minus strand of CAMVHE010000015.1, from coordinate 42,169 downwards.
TTGCAGCACGTCCTACACTGCGCTGGTCTGCATAATACTGTTCCGCCGTTCCCAGAAGCTGAATCCATTCTTCGGGACGAAGTACCTTCGCGGCCTGTTCCGTCATGTTGAAAAGTACAGGCTCCTCCTGGGCTGCTTCTTCTGCCAACAGGCATGAGGTATGGGCAACAGGCTCATCTGCATCTGTCGGCGCATTTACGCCAAGATCCCGGAGCACTCCTGCCATACGGTAAGCACGAGGAAGGCCGCTTATTTCCCTACATCCCCCGCTCAGAGAAAAGTTGATCGGAATATCCGCTGTGGCTGCAGCAATTTTTTCTCCACAGCTTCTGTCCGTATTCCCTAGGACAAAGATAATTCTGTCCGATTCAATTCCCCAGATCATATTCGAAGTCTGGAATACTCCGGAAAGAGCCGAAACAATACCGTCAATGCGTCTTTTTTCCAGGGGAAGCCCATTTGCATCACTGCCTACTGCCACCCTCAGTGTAGGAGTCAGCTTAATATTCTGTTCTGCCATCCATGAAAGAGCATCTTCATAAGATCCCTCCCTGGGATAGAGCAGATTGCGCAGTATGCGTCCTCGGATTTTCGCTTCCTCCAGTTGGGGATTCGTCATCATCTCCAGCATATATGCTTTCGATGCATACGCCTCCCAGAGCCTTGCCAGGTGGGCAATTTCTCCGGGATTACCATAAATGCCAACTGCTCCGATGATCTCTCCATTCAGACGCAGCGGCATGTTGCATCCCTCTTTTGCGCCTGGGTAAAGTGGAAGCTGTTCCTTGGTGATGTTGACAGTTTTCCCGGTCTGGACTGCTTCCAACGCTCCCCGATGAAAAGTGCCGATGCGTTCCTTTTCTGTGGAGGCGATGATGATTCCGCTGGTATTCATGACGTTCAAGGTTCTGCCACCCAACAGTTCAGATGTTACGGGAACCAGCTCCCGTGCCAGATCTTCAAGCAGCATCTTTTCCCCACTCACATATCATTATAGAAAGCACAGCAGCCCGTACTCAGATGGCAACTTTCTATGTTCTCATCTTCCGCAATGATCTGCTCTGCCCGGTCTCCTGTGCAATGCGACAATCCGAAACGCTCAAGTCCCATCTTCCGAAGCGCTCTGATCGTTTCCAGAATGCGTTCATTATCTGCTTCCACCAGATGCGTTCCACCATAAACCGCCGAGACTGGCATTGCCAGCCGCTCATGGACCGTCTCAATCATATTGAGAATACCAGGATGAGAGCAGCCCACCAAAACGGCCAGACTACCGCCTACATCGATTGCCAGGCAGATCTCATCCGGAAAATCATCCGGAATGAAGCCGGCATCTGTCAGCCGGACAAACCGCTCCGGAATCGTTTCAAAAGAGCAGTTCCTCTCAAAGTCCCCCACCAGCCACATTCCTGGAGCAATCTCGCGGAGCTTTCCTGTTTCCCGATGTTCAATCCCATTTTCCGCCAGAAACTGCTGATCAAATCCAGCAGACAAATCCGTATAACAGGTGCCGTCCTGTGCAAATTTCGGTTCAAAAAAGTGTTTGCCGGTATAGAGCACACTGCTTCCGAGACCCTCGTTGATCAGGCCCCGGTATCCACCTGCATGATCATAATGCGCATGACTCAGGATAACTGCATGGAGTCCCTTCAGGCTCAGTCCCAGAGCTTCCGCATTATCCCGCATATGTCTTCCGGAACCACAATCGAAAAGGACCCTTTGTCCTCTTCCTTCAATCAGCAGAGAAAGACCATGTTCAGCAATCAGCGCTTTCTGTTCGGAAGGTTTATTATCCATAAGAGCTGTGATCCGTAACATTTGTTTTCCTTCTTTTTTGCGTCATGTTATAAAGCTACTATGCAATCTCATTAAAAACGTTTCATTTAGTATGAATTATATCATAAGAGTACGGTATTTTCGCATAAATCTAATCGGTATTTATACCAATTCTCCACAATCAGTCACAGTACATTTTGGTACAGAGACCAAAATTTGTTTTTCATCTTGCAGTCCTTTTAAAAGGGATTTATGATGCCCATATTCACGCCCTTCTTTTTCGCTGAAGCATTCTCCTATTTTTGTTTTTGAAAGAGAGCTTAACTATGATTCGCTGTTTTCTGAAAAGCCGCATTATCTCTGTTGGCATTCTTTTCCTCTTCCTAATTCTTGCGGTTGCAGTGGTAGTAAATGATCTGGATAAGCCCATTTATATCCCGATTATCGCATGTATCCTCCTTCTGGGTCTTGGCATCATCCTTTCCCGGCTTGCAGGGAATATCGTTGCTGATCGTGAAAACATGCATCTGCTTTCCATCCTCCACATATATCTGGATCCTGAGCGATTCATCACTGCTTACCTTCCCGTAGTTAACCGTTTACCGGAAGGCAGCCGTCTTCGTTTGATCGCAGAGGGGTATCTCGCTGTGGGTTATGATGCCGCCGGCAGATTTGATGAGGCTCTTTCCTTGCTTGAAAAGCCTGCTCCGAATGATCCTGCCTTGGCTGGTACCCGTGCTGTTTCCCGGATATCTTGTTATATCGGATCCGGCAGAGCAGCAGATGCCCGGAGAGAGCTTTCAGCACTGGACAGTATCATTTCGGAAACCAAACGGGACAATCTCCGTCAGAACCTTTCTGCTTCTCGCCGGCTGTTAGAAGCCCGTCTGCATACTCTCGAAGGTCTGCCGGTAGACCGGGCCGAATTAGGGAGAGCACTGGACCGCGCTCCATATCAGCTTCAGCGTCTGGAAATTCTGGAAGCCCTTGCAAGGGATGCAGATCGTCTCGGTCAAAAAGAAAAAGCTCAGGCATGCCGTGACCGCCTTCATAAAGAAGCCGGTAAAACCCGATATCTCAAATAATCCTTTACTTTCCTAAAATAACCAAAAATGTTCCTGTTTTCCTCTCCGCTTTACCTTTCATTCAGGAAAGTGTCTTCTCTCAGGGTTAAAAAATTCAGAAGCTCTTCAAAGCTTATATAAAAGTTAGACCGTTTCTTTCATTTCTCAAAAAAGCCGTCTGTGCAGTGTTTGCACAGACGGCTTTTGGGGGTTATTATCCATTTTTTTCTTTCAGAGGATCCTTTTCCATGACTTTCCGGCTGTGAGACAAACTGAGAGCTGTTGCCCCGTCCTCTGGTCGCTGCATTTCCGGCCTCTACTGCGGTTTCCCGCTTTTATTGTCCATTGCATGCAGCTTCTGCTCTTCAGGGGCATCTGATCTTCCTAGATTCGCAGCTCTTTTGCCGCTTCATTGATCATTGGTTCTTACTCTTTCCTGATCAAGCCAGAATCGCAAAGCTCCCAGCATGCCCGCATCGTTTCCAAGAGACGCCTTTTCAATTCGCAGATGTTCTGCAAATCTAGGCATAACTCCGGAAAGCACCATTTTCCGGAGCGGAGCAATCAGCCACTCCTCCTGTTCCGAAATACCTCCGCCAATCAAAACCAGTGAGGGATTGAAAATATGCACGAGCCCTGTAATGCCTGCAGATACATCTTCCAGCCATTCAATGAAAACCGTGCGCATTCTTACATTCCCGGACTGTATTCTTTCAAACACAATCTTTCCGTTTCCCACGCCGGCTTTCTTTGCCAGCGCGCGGGCAGATGCGTATTGTTCAAAGCATCCCCGTTTTCCGCAGGTGCAGGGAAGGCCATCCTGATACAGGGTAAAATGTCCCATTTCTCCTGCAAATCCGTTTGCTCCGACATACACCCTGCCTCCAAGAATTATTCCTCCCCCGACACCGGTACCAAGGGTAATCATAAGAACATCCGAGGCTCCACGTCCTGCACCCAGGAAGCATTCCCCCAGGGCAGCCGCATTCGCATCGTTCAGAACATGCACCGGAACCCTGAACCTCGCAGACAATGTCCCTGCCAGATCAGATCCCTCATAATTCGGAATCATGCCATTTGTGCCTGCAACTACTCCGGTCCGTACATCTATCTGTCCTGTTGCTGAAACACCGATTCCCTCAATCTCCGCATTCTGTTCTTCCAAAAAATCAGATGCTGTTTTCAGGACCGTCGTAAGGATCGGCGTCTTATACTGATCAAAACAGACGCTTGCAGCTTTCCGGGCAAGAATGATTCCATCTTCCTGTAGCAGTCCCATTTTGACGGCTGTTCCACCTATATCCATCGCCAGTATCATTTCAGTTCCTCTCTATTAAAGCACAGCAAAAAAGCGTTGAGCAATTTCCAACGGCCTCGTGATAGCCCCTCCGACAACAACCGCCCATGCTCCGATATCCAGCATTCTGCGTGCCTGTTCAGGGGTATGTATTCTTCCCTCCGCAATGACCGGGCAGGGAAGTGCCTCCACCATCTGCTGCACCAGTTCAAAGTTTGGACCGTCTTTGCAGTCAGCCGTTGCAGCAGTATATCCGTTCATTGTACTTCCAACCAGATCTGCTCCCCCTGCAAATGCTGCCTTTGCCTCCTCCAGCGTAGCACAGTCCGCCATAATGATGCTATTGGGATATTTGGCTTTCACCTGCTTCAGAAACTCCGGCGCAGTCAGACCATCTCCCCGGACGGTATCCGTACAGTCAATGGAAATGATGTCACTGAACGCTTCCATGCATTCGTCCACCTCTCGCATGGTCATGGTTATGCGCCCTTCATATCCCGGATATTCCCTTTTAATCAGGCCAATTACCGGAAGCCCTGTTTCTTCCTTAATACCTACAATATCCCGTACCGAACTCGTGCGGATCACTTTCGCGCCTGCTGCTTTGGCCGCTCTTGCCATCAGGGGCATGACCGACCGGCAAGGATCATACAGCGGCTCGCCCGGCGTAGCCTGGCAGGACACAATAATGCTTCCATGCATCAGTTCAAACAGTTGCTCCTTTGTCATGTATCTCCTCCAATAATATCACTCATCGTTATCCCTAACCCTGGATTTTCCGAAGCTGAATTCGCCTGCACTGCTACAGCAGACTGCAGACCGTCTATCGTATTTCCCATAAAAGCATCTGCTCACGTTTGCAAAAAGCCTGTTCAGCATCGAACAGGCTTTTCCATTAAACCGCAGCAAAGAACTTGATTATGAAAATAACAGAGAGAATATAAGTAAGTACGGAAACCTCTTTTGCCTTCCCTGTGCACAGTTTTATTACCGTATAACTGATCAGAGCAAGGCCTATACCATGTCCGATGGAACCCGAGATTGGCATGGCAAGAAGCATGATTGACACCGGCAGTATCTGAGAAAGATCCGTAAAGTCAATTTGACGGAGATTGGAAAGCATCAGAATTCCGACATAAATGAGGGCGGAAGAGGTTGCAGCTGCAGGAATAATCGCTGCAATCGGTGCAATAAACATGCACAGCAGGAACAGGATCGCAGAGGTTACCGCCGTCAGGCCGGTCCTTCCTCCTGCCTCCACGCCGGAAGCAGATTCCACAAAGGTTGTCACCGTCGAAGTGCCAGTCAGCGCACCTGCAACCGTGCCGATAGCATCCGATACAAGTGCTTCCTTCATTTGGGGCATGGAGCCATTCTCATCCAGCATGTTTGCCCTTGAAGCCGTTCCCACCAGCGTGCCAATGGTATCAAACATATCAATAATGCAGAAAGTGATAACCAGCGTAATCAGTGTAAACCAGCCAACCTGAGCAAATCCCGCAAAATCAACCTTGAAGAGGGTGGTTACTGCCAGATCCGAAAAGGGAGGAAGGAAAGTAGCATTCTTCAGGCTCTCAAAAGGATTGGTGTGCAGGAAGACGGCTTCTCCGATCCAATAGATAATGGAAGCGGTGAGCATGCCATAGAGCACGGACCCCTTGACCTTCCGATGGTCAAGCGCCACGATAACGAACAGACCCACAAACATCGTCACAACAGTCAGCACCATGACTGCATATCCGGAACCCATCTGGGTTTTGCCGTACGACGCTGTGAGAGCTCCAAAGAAATCCCGCATCGCGTAGAACGGGCCGCCATTTTCAGAATAAACTCCTACATTGGAACCAAATCCGATATTCATAAGCATGAGGCCGATGGAAGGTCCAATCCCCAGACGGATTCCCAGGGGAATCGCCTCCACAATTTTTTCCCTCACATTAAAAAGTGAAAGAACAATGAAGACGATGCCTTCCACAAGGATGATCACCAGTGCAGACCGGAAAGACTGAAGATAAGTCATTCCTGTCATTGCAGCAATATTGGCGACCACCACAGCAAAGAAACTGTTAAGGCCCATTCCCGGAGCCATAACAAAAGGCTTATTGGCTAAAATGCCCATACACAGTGTTCCTATGGCAGACGCAATACAGGTTGCCAGAAATACACCATTCCAGAGTTCCTTGCCTTCTGCACCGAAGCCGGTCAGCAGATTGGGGTTCAGTGCAATAATATAGGCCATTGTCATGAATGTTGTAAGTCCCGCAATCACCTCTGTCTGCAAGCTGGTCCCGTTTTCCTTCAGTCTAAAGAGCTTATTCATTTTGGTTTCCTTTCTATTTTCCCAAGGTCAGAGACTTCAGGTCCAGCGTGCCTGTTGTATGGAAAAGCAGATAGATTGCCTGCATCCCATCATGGACATTCACTGTACCTGAAAAATCCTGCCATGTATTGGCTTTTTGTACCCGGATGCAGCCACAGGCCACACCTTCAGGGGAAGTACGAATCTCGACCGTTCCCTCCCCTTCTCCCCGCAGATGCAGGGAAAAGGTTCCAAGTCCCTCACAGTCAAAATACTTGTATCCCACCATATCCCCATTCTGGAGATTCGTGACATACTGCACAGGGTCCTCCCGATCCCGTTGCATGCGAGTGTCCCCCGGTTCCAGATCTTCCTCATCCTGCGTCAGGTAAGGATAATCCATCTTCATCTGTGAAGGAAGGGACAGTATAGCTCCCTTCTTTCCTGTCAGATGACAGCACATGTTTGCAGGATAGGTTCCTTCTCCTCTCAGAGGACCGTCATTGAGCCCGCAGGATGTCACTTCCACCTGCGCAATGCTGCCGTCTTCCGCAATCACAATCCGCTCGGCACATCCCTGTCTGCTGAAGTTTGTCCGATTTGTCTGACGATGGTAAAACACATACCACTGATCTCCCACCTGTTCAATGCCTCCATGGGTATTGCCAAGTGCATTCAGTGCATTTTCTGCCTTTCTGCCATGAAGGAAAACATCTCCGATATCCACCAGTGTACCGCCATAGACAAAATCCTTATCCGGGGACTTGCTGGTAGCATAACAGAGCTCATGGCTCTGTACAGAAGAATAGACCAGATAATACACGTCCCCGATTTTCCGGATGGAACTAGCCTCAAAAAACTCATGTCCTTCGAATCCCGTTCCTGCACTTTCCATAACGCTTGGCAGAAGAAGCTTCGGTTCTTCCAGCAGGGTAAGCATGTCCGGGGCAAGCCGCATTACCTGGGAATGTCTCATGCCGTTTTCCTGTTCCGGACGCATCGGAGCATTTCCGGAGTAAAGGTAAATCATCCCGTCTTCATCAACAAAAACACCGGGATCAAACTGAACAAGATCCCCTTCCCTGCTCCCCAGCGCTGTTCCGTCTGCATGCCGTACTCTGCCCAGATACGAATATGCACCGCCAGGAGTATCGCATACTGCCACCCCGATTTCCGGCAGAAAATCAAGACAATAGTAAAGATAATAACGTCCATCCGGTCCGCAGACCACATCCGGCGCCCACATAGCATGAATCCCGGGCGGATTCAGATCTTCTGGCTTTTTGGGCAGAATACCATGGGAAATACGCTGCGGTGGAGGATTCTCCGGAAGATTCTGATTGACTGGATCCTGATCCTTTCGGAAGATTACCCCTTCATACCGCCAGTCGCTGAGATCCGTTAATGGTGCTGAATAGGCCACATAATCATTGAGACAATAACCGGCTCCGTCAAAGCGGTCATGGCTTCCAAACAGATAGATACGGTTCCCGAATACATGCGGTTCCCCATCGGGAATATACTCACTGGATGGAAGATAAGGATTCCAGATCTGCCTTTTCTGCATGTTGCGCTCCTCCTTCTTATATCTCTGCTGTTACGGTTTCTGCTCTGTCAGCTTCCAATATACAGAATCCTGTATGGCTGCATGATAATTGGAATAAAAATCTTCCGAAACATCCTGCCCGTTTCTGTATCGGGCAAGCATGTCAGCCAGAACCTCCGAAAACACCGCAGCACCGTCGCTGCTCAGGTGGCTGTCATCATGAAAAGAGTACTCATCAGAAAAAAGCGTATAACGGGATTTCAGAAGATTGAAATCAAAAAATGGAACTCCGTATTTTTCCGCCAGTGTCAGTGCCCATTTCCGAAAAGACTCCTGATCATACAGTTCCCAGACTTTTGCATGGGAAACCGGTGTATATATCAGAATAACATCTGCCCCTGATTCCAGACAGAGGGAAAGCAGCTTTTCATAAGCGCTGACATTTTCAGGAATCGGTTCCGCGAACACACTCCCGCTTTGGTACATTATCTGTGCCCATTCTGCATCCCCGGAGACATCCTCTGTCTGCTGCGGATTGAACCCGCGGTTTTCCGCCTCCAGAAGCTCAGCCCTTCCAAGCAGACGAAAAGCTGAATACCGCAAGGCAAGCATCAGATTACGGGCATAAATGTTCGGCCAGTCTTTCAGCGGAACGTATTTCATTAAATAACGGATTCTTTCCCCGAAGGAATCCAGTCTCGCAACCATATAGGAATCCCCATTGCCGTAACTTTCATGCTCATCACTGGTCAGGGTATCCGGGGTTATCTCCAGAATCACGTGGCGGACAGGATTACGTTCCAGCTCCTTTTCTGCAAGGTAGGACTGCCCGTACAGGGGCATCATCGGCCCACAGAGATTATATGTCATCGTACCCAGTTTTTCATCCAGTATATCGGGAATAATACTGGTCATGGCATAGGACTGTCCGATTACCAGCGTATCTATCTGTCCTGCAAGTCCTCTTCTGAAGGACTGGTCATGCCAGTCGGTCGGCGCATTCATCCATGGAATCAGAAACGCAGCGGAAACCAGAGCCGTCACCAGTATTATGCTGAGTACATAGAGGGTAAACCGTTTAAAAATTCGCATACATGAATCCCTCCGCTTCCCAGCTTGCCTGAATGCCAAAGGTGCCAATCACCAGAATCAGTGCCGATAGCAGCAACACCTGGAGCCAGACCGGTATCGCGTTCCACGCTTCAGGCAGCGGCTTTTTCCTTTGCAGCATCGAAATACAGAAAAGGAGCAGCACCCCGACCATAGCAACAGCAAATCCCAGTGTTTTATTGAAGTTGTGGAAATAAACAAAAGGCAGAATGTCCACAAAATCCGAAGGCAGGTACCAGTTGGTTACAATGCTTGACCAGAAATGAAATCCGTCCTGCAGGGTTCCCACTTCCGGAAGCACCTCGAGGAGAGCTACAATTGTAAATGTCCTGAGGATACGGAATATCTGCCAGAACCGGTTATTCTCCATATTCAGCAGCTTTCTCATCTGTTCATACCAGGGAGCAAGCCATAAAGAGAGGATGATAAATGTGCCATTCGCCAGTCCCCAGACAATATATCCCGCTGTTGCTCCATGCCACAGACCAGTTAGAAACCAGGTGATGATCAGGGCAATCGTCGGAGGCAGACAGCTGGCTGCATGTCTGCTGACATGACTGCGACAGAATTTACCAAATTTCAGATTCCATCCCGATACACCGATGGGATAATACACATATTTTCGGAACCACTGTCCCAGAGAAATATGCCATCTGCGCCAGTATTCCGATATGGATTTAGAAAAGAAAGGCCGGTTAAAGTTTTCCTGCAAACGGATGCCCAGCATTTCACAAAACCCGCACATGATGTCCATGTAACCTGAAAAATCGGCATACAACTGTATCAGATAGAAATAAGCTCCGAACAATATGGAAATTCCTGCATAATCTCCATAGTTTTCGAAGAGAATCATCGTGTTGGCAGCCAGAGTGTTTGCAATTACCATCTTTTTCATAAAGCCCCAGAGAAGTCTCGCCAGTCCATGGCGAAGATTCTCCTCCTCCGGAGTTTTTCCCGCATACAGGGTTTTTGCCAATTCATCGTAACTGCTGATTGGGCCCTGAGTAATCTGTGGAAAAAAGGACAGAAAAAGAAGCAAACGGAAATAGTTTTTCTCTGCCCTGCAGTTTTCACCATAAACATCCACCAGATACCCGACAGCGTTAAAGGTATAAAAAGAGATACCCAGAGGAACAAGAATGGAATTTACCTGCTCTGTCATTATAGACAGCTTTCTGGCAGCCTCCGGAATATATTTAAAAAAGCAGAGAAGCCCCACGCTGACTATCAATGATCCAAGGAGCAGTGCTTTTCGCTTTCCCTTGTTCTGCTTGCGGATGGATGCTTTTTCCTCCCTGCTCAGCGAGCCGGTCTTGAATTCCATCTTCTGCCGGTCTGCAATCATCTGCATTCCCTGAGAAGCAACAAACACTGTTCCCGAAGTGATCAGCAGGTAGATAATTGCTCTGCCGCTTGCTGCAAGATAAAACAGCGTGCTTGCTGCCAGCAGTACGATCCACCGGTGTGCTTCCGGAAAAAGATAATAGGCGACAAAAACTCCAATCAAAAGAAAAATGAAGGAAATGGATAGAATCGACATGTATATCTCCTGTAAAGCAGATAAGCAGATCAAATGACTGTATGCGTCAAAGTAGCCATCCTTACAATCATCTGGCTTTGTTCTCATCCTGGCTTATGTGTGCCGGTTTCGCCAGAACTACTGCAGTGTTTTTTAATCGTGAAGTATACCATTTTCTGCGTTCATAAAAGAAGCTTCTGCCCTGCACCGAGTTGGATGCAATCAGAAAATTGTCCGATAACCGCGCAGATACTCTCCCGATAAAAAGGATAGCATCCGCTTCCTCCCACCAGAATCAGCCATATCCGCCCTCTTCCGATTCAGGTAAACAGTTCATCCCGACTGCCCGGGCTAGTTTGGCAGAGCGGGAAGATCATGAATGTCATAGGTTTCATAGTAAATGTCAAATGCCGTATCAATGTCTCCCAACAGTTCCACCAGTGCCCCTGCCTGGAACATGGCAGACAGGGAGCCTCTTGGCGCATGCCATGCAGCATTGCTGGTTATTTCGGCAGAGCTGCCCCTTAAAATTGCTTCCGCACCAAACAGCAGCACGCCTGTAGCTATATGATAATCACTAGAAATAACAGCGATCTGTTTTACCTGAGAACAGTGCTTCTCCAGAATATCAAAAGAATAGATGGCATTCTGTGCAGTGGTGAGGGATTTATCCTCCACATAAATCCGAGATAGATCGATGCCCTGCGACCGGAGCCAAGTTGCCATTCTGCCGGCCTCAGTAGCCTCCGGATCATTTGCTGCAGTGCCTCCGCCCGTGCATAGGATGATTGCATTCGGGTATTTCTCCGAAGCTGCTTTAAGCACCTTCAGTCTCTCGATCAGCTCCTCCCGCATGGTTCCATCCGGGTTCAGTTGGAAGCCTAGTGCCACCAGGCAAAGGGTATCATCCTGTGGCAAACCATCCGGGAGTTCTGCATTAATTGTAACCGGCGCATCCCACAGATCCATGATGCTTGTCCATTGAGCACCGGATACAGGGTCTGCAGCCATGAGCCTCTCCATGGTCTGCTCATCTCGCTCACCATTTACAGCAAACGAAATAACCTCCCGTTCAATAAGCTGTCGGATGAGAGAATCTTTCTCCGTTTTCTCTGCTGCTGCTGGCAGAGAAATACAGAGCAGGAGTAACAGTATAAGCATCCAGCACCCGTTACGTGTTTCAAAATACATTTTCTGACCTCCTGTTCTGCTCGTGACTTCAGGCATTTCCGGAAAACAGGACCTGTTTCCTTCATGGAGATTATCCTGCCGGAATACTGCAATGGATAATCCAAAGAAAGCGATAAAGACGTTTAAACTACTGCCGTATTTCTTTCGGGCAACCAGGAAGGCATATGAAGCGGTCGGTACATAGGCAGAACCCGCCAAAGATCATTCCCCTGCCCCTTGCTGTCCGTAAGACGATCTATGCCGAAAAGCATTCCTTGCCAGACGGTACTGATATTTATTCCTATAAAACTACATAAAGTACAGATTCCGGCTTCATGCCGCCTCATGGTACAACTCCAACAGGACTGCATTATCAATTCGACGTTACTGTCTCTTGCCTTTAGCGTATTTCCCGCTTTTGATTCTTGCATCCGAAGGCTTCTCAGCGTTTATGGGAATGATCCATGCTCTTCCTATGCGGAATGCACCTTCTATCCTTCCTTGAAGGCACAATACCTGAACACGGCGGACTGTAATGCCCCATTTCACCGCTGCCTGCGATACTGTCATAAAATCGTCTGCTTTCATCGCCGTATCCTTTCCTAATATTGCGTCGGTTTATTGTATGCATTTAAACGAATAATGTCAATCACGTATTCATTACCTGACGGATAGAGGTCTGTCAGAAACTGTTCTGAACGGGATTCGGAACTGTTGATGTATCCCTTCAGCTCATTTTCTCCCGATAGCGCACTTTTTCATGCGCAGGAGTCATTCCATGCCGAAAAAAATGTTTTTGGGGTATTGCATTTTTAAAAAAGGTATGTTAGACTTCCACTAAAGCGCTTGAGGAGAGGTTTTAAAATGCGCAAAACGATAACAATGGCAGCTTTAGCAAAAGAATTAGGACTTTCGGAGTCTGCGGTCTCCAAAGCGCTGAACGATTATCCCGACATCAGTCCGGAAACAAAGAAAGCCGTCCGTGAAAAAGCCAAAGAGCTTGGTTACACTCCTAACATTCTCGCCCGCAACCTGGCGAAAAAAACCTCCAATTTTGTCGGCATTGTCATCCGTGATGTCTCCTCCATTTACGGTGAAATGTTCAAATCACTGAACATAGTAGCACGTCGTTATGGACTTCATCTTATTCTGTATGATACCAATAATAACCCGGGCATTGAGAAGGACTGTATCCAGAACCTGATTAACACCATGGCCCTGGGAATTGTGGTAGTTCCTGTTTCCGAAAACCCTTCAAATATCCGCAGACTGACCAGAAACAACGTTCCAGTGGTTTATCTTGGGGGAAAAGTTCGGAGCGACGACGTGAATTATGTATGTTCTGACAGTACCGTCGGCGCGGAGATTGCGCTTCAGCACCTGATTGATCTCGGCCACCGAAAAATCATTATGCTCTGCGACAGCAAAACTTCTAATTCCCGCAGTCGCAGGCTTGCAGTGTATCAGCAGATGATGAGGAACATCGGAGAGAAGGAACAGATTCTTTACTGTGACCCGACAGATACAGACCTGTCTCAGGCAGGTTATAAGCTGGCACAGCGTCTGCTCGCATCCGGGAATTCCTTCACTGCGCTGTTTGCCAGTAAGGACACGCTGGCCATCGGCGCCATGGGTGCTTTAACAGAAGCTGGTCTCAAAATTCCAGAACAGGTTTCGATCGTGGGATATGATGGGATTGATGCCTCGAATCTTCCCATGATCCGTTTGACAACCGTCGCCCAGCCCCGTATGGAAATGGCCGAAGCCATTATGGATATCCTTCGCAGGCATGCAGAAGATCCTTCCTGCCCTCCTGAACACTACCTTGCCAAACCCATGCTTCTGATGAGAGACAGCACTGCCCCACGCTGATTCCATTTTCGCACCTCATATTATTAAGGAACGGAAACGCTCCGTTTCTTTTCACAGCATTACTAAAGCGCTTTCGTTATTCGAAAACGTTTCACTTTAAGCTGTTAACTAAAGCGCTTTCGTAAAGTATTCCGTACTTAAACAGGAAAGCCTGTTTAAAATATTTCCATCCATGAATTTGGAAAAGGAGGCCCACAATGAAAAAAGCTGTATCCCTTCTCGTCACCCTTACCTTATGCATGACTCTGCTATCTCCCGTATTTGTGTCTGCGGAAACCGACGTTCAGAAAGTGATAGCAGAAGCCGCATCCCTCAGCTGGGACGAGCTGCTCGCAAAGGCCCAGTCAGAAATCGGCGGCAATGAGCTGCACATTTACGGCACCACCTCCCGCGTTAATGAAGAAACCTTCACCGAAAAGACCGGAATCAAAATTGTTGCTACCAATCCCAACGACAGCCAGATTTACGAACTTCTGGAGAACGAAACCGGAAAGGGCATCTATGGCCCGGACGTGGTACTGACTCAGGACAGCTTTATGCTGGTAAACAACGCAATCGCCAATGGCTGGCTGGAAAATTATGTTCCGGAGGAATTCAAGGCAAGCATTCTGGAATCCGACCAGTATCCTCTGGTATGTTCCTACTACACGCGGCTGTTCTTCTATAATAACGGTGGCCAGGCCGATATGCACCGTTTCACCAATGTGTGGCAGTTCACAGAGCCAGAATTCAAAGGACTGGAATTCAAAAACCCTGTGGACGAAAAGACCAGCATGAACTTCCTGATCTCCCTGACCAGCGAAAAATGGCAGCAGAAGCTTGCCGACGCTTACAAGAGCTACTACGGCACTGATTATGTGTCTTCCGGAGAATTTGCCAATATCTCCTATGAGTGGATCTACAAGTTCCTGATGAACTGCACCTTCATTTCCAAAGACAGCACCATCGCCTCTGACGTGGCAGGCGGTGCCCCGGGTTCTGCCGGCCTGTTTGTATTCTCCAAACTGCGCTCGGTGGACGCCTCTAACATTTCCATCTGCGCCAAGGAAAACATCGAAGGCTTCGGAGGCCTGCTCTATCCAATCTACATCATGATTGCTTCCAACGCAAAGTATCCTTATGCAGCCTGCCTGTATGTCAATTATCTGATGGGCGAAGAAGGCTACCAGAATGTATTCGGCAAGGATATGGGTTCTTATTCCGCCAACAGCACCATCGGCATCAGCGAAAATGCCATCAGCTATGGCGATGAGCCCCTGGCTTTCTGGCAGGAGTGCACTGTAATCGAAGATCCTGCACACATCCAGTCCGTGTACGCACTGGCCTATACACAGATCGCCCAGTGGTGTGCCAGCAAGTAATGCCTCACAAAATGCGGAGAGCAGGCGGTTTTCCATACTCTCCGCATCCTTTTCAACGGCAAGAAATGGGGAAAAGCCATGAAAAAAAAGAAAACCGCCGCACATAATAGTCCGGCAAATCTGCTGTACAAGATAAAAAGCTATTTTTCAGTCCAGGCAAATGTGCTGGTTGTTCTGTTCGCCGTTCTGCTGCTTGTACTGACAGTTTATCCCATGTATTCCGTTATCCGTTCCGCACTGACCGTGGGAAACATGGATTCCATGATGTACAACTCCCTCTTCGGTCTCAAGCTGAAATCGGGAAATGTTACACTGCTGAACTTTAAGATGCTGCTGGGAGATGCTTTTTCTGCCGAATACAGTGCATCTTATTTCTGGAAGCCTCTATGGAACAGCCTTCGAATGTCCGCTTACGCTTCCATGATCGCCATCCTGCTTGGTGGCACGGTAGCCTTTCTGATCACGAGGACAGATATCCACTGCAAGAAATTCTTTTCTTCCGTTTTCATTTTTCCCTACATCATGCCTTCCTGGACACTTGCCCTGGTGTGGAAAAATGTATTTGCCAATTCTCACGTCGGTACGGGTGTCGTGGGAATGCTGGAAAGTCTGACCGGTGTCTGTGTCCCAGACTGGTTTGTTTACGGCATTTTCCCATGCTCCATCGTGATGGGAATCCACTATGCACCATTCGCCTATATCCTGATCGGTGGTACACTGCGCAACATGGACGCCAACCTGGAAGAGGCTGCCACCATCTTGCAGGCAGGCCGTGGCAGGATATTGCGTAAAATCACCATCCCCATCGTAATGCCCGCACTTTTTTCCACTATCCTGCTGGTATTCTCCAGCACCATGGCTTCCTATGCCGTTCCGGTATTTGTGGGGTCGCCCGGAAATTTCTTTGTACTATCCACACGGCTTAGTTCCCTTTACAACTCCACCTATTCCGGTCAGGCTTTTGTTATGACCATCGTGCTGATTCTTTTCGGGGTATTGCTGTTAGGCATCAACCAACGCTTTAACGGCAAACGCAAGTCCTTTACCACGGTCACCGGAAAATCCGGACAGGTTTCCTACATCAGGATCGGAAAAGTCAATATCCTGCTGACTGTGCTTCTGATCGTCCTGCTTTTCCTCATTTCCATCTTCCCTATTATCTCTTTCGCTCTGGAATCCCTGTGTGAGAACCAGGGTGATTATTCCAATTTGACTCTCCGGTACTGGCTCAGCCGGGAAAATATCGGAGGCTATGCCGTAAACGTCGGAAATGGTATTCTGTTCAACCGGAACATCTGGTCAGCCCTGTGGGGCAGCCTTAAACTCTCTTTTATCGTTTCCGCCATTGTTGGTACCTGCGGCATGCTGATCGGCTATGCCGTTGCCCGCAAGCGCGGAACCAAGCTCGCTTCCCTGGTTTCCGGTCTGGCATTTTTCCCTTATCTGGTTCCTTCCATGGCCTTCGGAGCCATCTTCCTGGCTGTATCCTCCAGACTCACCTTCCTTCGGGGCACATTACTGCTTTTAATACTGGTCGGCTCTATCAAATATCTGCCCTTTGCCAGCCGCAGCGGCACCAGCTCGATGATGCAGCTGTCAGGAGAAATTGAAGAAGCTGCTCTGATCGTTGGTGCTTCCTGGCCAAAGCGTATGCTGAAGATCCTGTTTCCCATACAGAAATCTTCCTTCATCAGCGGATATCTGCTCCCCTTTGTATCCTGCATGCGTGAGTTATCCCTGTTTGTGCTGCTTACTACCAGCGGAACACTTATCACCACACTCCTTTCTTACTTTGACGAAAAAGCAGTTACCCAGATGTCTAACGGCATCAATCTTCTGATCGTTATCATTGTTCTTCTGGTCAATTTTACAACCAATAAGCTGACCGGCGCGTCCATCGACAAAGGTGTAGGAGGAAACTGACATGCCTAGCATTACTTTGACCAATGTCACCAAGCAGTGGGGAAAATTCATCGGAGTCAACAACCTGAACCTGGAAATCGATGATGGTTCTTTCATTACTCTGCTCGGCTCCTCCGGATGCGGTAAGACCACCACCCTGCGCATGATCGCTGGCCTTGAAACACCCACCCGGGGTGAAATTCGCTTCAATGATAAAATCATGTTCAGCAGTGAAAGGAACATTAATGTCCCTGCTGCAAAGCGCGAAGTCGGTTTCCTGTTTCAGAACTATGCTCTTTGGCCACACATGACAGTAACTCAGAACATCGCATTCGGACTGGAAACGCTGAAATGGAAGAAAAATGACATCAATGCCCGAGTGGCGGAAATGCTGAAAACCCTGAAAATCGAACAGTTTGCGGATCGATATCCGGCGGAGCTGTCTGGCGGCCAGCAGCAGCGTGTGGCTATCGCCCGAACCCTTGCACCTAAACCGCGTGTATTGTTCATGGATGAGCCCCTCAGCAACCTTGATGCGAAGCTGCGCGGTGAGATGCGTACTGAACTTAAGCGCCTTCATAAGGATATGGGTTCCACTTTCGTCTATGTGACCCATGACCAACTGGAAGCCATGACGCTGTCCACCAAGATTTGCCTGATGAATGAGGGCGTTTTGCAGCAGTATGCTCCTCCTCTGACGGTATACAATAATCCCGCCAATCTGTTTGTTGCTGACTTTGTTGGCAATCCGGCAATGAATATCGTAGAAGCAAAGGCAAAAAAACTGGCAGATAACATGGCAGAACTTGAATTTCTTGGATATAAAGCTGTTTTCCAGTCCAACGAATCCTTTGATCTCCGTTCCGGAAACATCTCACTGGGAATCCGTCCTGAATTTCTTCCAATTTCCGAGCACGGAGACCTGGAGGGGCAGGCTTACTCCACGCTGCCCGCAGGTATGGAAACTACAGTTAAAATCAAGATTTCTGACACAATTCTTTCTTCTGTTGTCTTTGGAGCTATTGATTATGAAACGGATGCAAAGATCCGCTTCAGCATTACCGGAGCTGGTATTCTGCTGTTCGATCAAAATTCCGGGCTTCTGATCGCCAGCGGACGTATTTCGATTCAGTAAAGGAGAGCAGACACCATGAATCTCGGTATACCCACGCTCATGGAATTCTCGGATATCAACGAACTGGCACGGTTCTGCTCCGATCATGGCTTTGGTTTCATTGAGATGAACATGACTTTTCCCTGGTTCCAGATGAATGCCGTCAATCCTGATTGTCTTCAGAAACTGAAAAAACAATATGGCATTGCCCTTACCATCCATCTGCATGATCAGGTAAATCCGTTTGAGTTTTCACCGGAAATGCGAAAGGGAAGTATCGAAAATATCCGTTTTGCCATTAAACTCGCCGAAGCCCTGTCGATCAATAAACTGACCATGCATCTTCAGCCCGGCACCTACTCATCTGTCAACGGGAAAAAGAAATATCTTTATGAGCATTGTAAAGATCATTATCTGGAACTCGTGCTGACATTCCGTTCCTTTGTAGATGAAATGCTTCAGGGAAAGGATGTCTCAATCTGCATTGAAAATACCAGTGGTTTTCTCCCTGTTCAGAAGGAAGCCATCGAACTGATGCTGCAATCGGAACACTTTGGTCTGACGTTTGATATCGGACATAATTATAAAGCAGGCGGAGGAGATGAATCCTTCATTCTCATGCACGACAATAAACTGAAACATTTCCACATCCACGACTGCAGTATCAAATCCAATCATCTTGCATTTGGCGCAGGCGGTCTTGATCTTCCGCGTTATTTGAAGATGGCAGAATACTATGGCTGCTCCGCGGTTGCAGAAGTAAAGGAATCGTCGGCACTGCTCAGATCGAAAGAGTATCTAGTAAATCACTCTCTTTGGTAAAAGTTGAAAACAATAAAAAAGCAACGTGCTCGTGATGATCTGCACGTTGCTTTCGTATTATTAAGATGGATAAACGGCGGGTTCAAGGAAAAACAGTTGACGAGATTTCCGATTCTGATTTTTCGAGGCCTAAGTTCCTTTCTTCCTCGCGGCAGTCAAAAACTGTATTCCGTAAGGCAGGCCACGAAATCTTCCATTTTTTCCTTACTTTTTAGACCTGTACCATGTCATTCTGACCATGAAATTCGAACTGTATTATTTCCGGCTCTCGCGCCTGCGTTTAAGATATCCACGGACGATCAGCACTTCCAGTGCGATCAATGCAGCAGCAAGCACCACATCAATGATAATTGCTGTGACCTGCCACGCGTGAAGACCTGGATGGATGGCTTCCTCGGAGTAGGCACGGCTGTTCACTACGGTGTACATCTAGTTCTTGTTCGCCTGACGCATTGCCAGCAGAGAAGTAGCGCTCTGGGTATCCTTTACAAAGTTTGAGACCATGGGATAGGCCACCAGTGCAGCATCATTGCCGTTACGGATCATCTGATCCGAATTCATAAAGCCGTTGCCAATGAAGTATTCAGTCACACAGAAGCCCTGATAGCCCCACTCGTCCCGCAGGACCGTGTTCAGGAGAGCATTGCAGGCGGATGCCTAGGTGGTACCGATGTAGTTATAATGGGTCAAACCATCATCAAGTTTGCATTCAACAGGCCCAGATTCCGAACACTGACAGACCCGGGCCGACAGTTTACGTACTGGTTTGTCCATCATCCCTTTGCCCTTGATTCTTCTTTTCCATCTGGCCACGCAGCCCAATCTGCACTCAGTTTTCTGCTGCTTTATCTGAAACGCTTCATACCGAAGCTGAGAACCCGCAAATGGGACCTTGCGCTGGGGTGCTCCGCTGCCTTCATCACTGTTTCCACGATGCTTTCCAGAATCTTTCTCGGAGCCCATTACGCAACGGACGTATGGGCAGGATGTTTCCTGACGCTCGTAACCATTTTCCTGGCGGACAGGGCCGTAGAAAACTCCGATATGCTGCCGGAGTACAGGCTGAGGATGATCCGGGAACATGCACTCAGGCTTTGCGTCAGAGAAAGCGCTGCACAGATCCTGGTTGAGAAGATCGACGAGGCCGACTTGTCCGGAGAAAAGGGAGAACTGGTGTTGCGCTTGTTGGAAATATATGAGGAAACAGAAGCTTTACTTACAAGTAGCGCCATCAGCAGCACCTCAAGAAAAGAACTGAAAAGAATTCGGAAACTGCTTCATCGATTCATGAAAGAAATCAGGCTCAAAAATGAACCTGACCTTTATGCTGTACCTGTCAAATAATCAACATATGCATATTCTCTTTCATCCGAATGGAACGGAGCCCGGCCTGTTTCCAAAAAGTCGTCGAAAAATGACATAACCCCATCCCACCTGACAAAAACCCGATTTCCAAAGAAAAACCCGGGAGATTTCTCTCCCGGGTTTTGCGTGGAACAGCTACGGGGTGGACACGCCAGACGGTTATTACACTGCTAAAAAGGATGACCGAAAAAGGCGCTATCAGCATGGATGATACAGGTCGTGCACAGAAGTATACTCCGCTGCGTGGATACAGCAAATTCCAAAGTGATTTTTGATTCTCATGAAAAAAACCTCGAAAGCTTCTCAGCCTTCGAGGGTGGGTGGTGGAGCATAGCGGATTCGAACCGCTGACCTCTACAATGCGAATGTAGCGCGCTACCAACTGTGCTAATGCCCCGTATGGTTTTCCGGGCTTTCCCGGAGGAGTCTCCTCGACTTTAGAGTCCAGAGGTTTGGGACTTGTTGGGGATTTGGCTTACCCGATTGGGTTGTAGTAGGAGGAGTTCGTCCTACCAACTGTGCTAATGCCCCATTCCTATAAAACAAAATTCTTCGCTCTGACAACAGGGGGAATTATAGCATCATCCGATGAGGAATGCAAGCCCCTTTTTTTCTTTTTTGGAATCCTGCTTTTCTCCCTATTCTTATGTTATCGGCCCAATGAACCCTGGTAAGTCATAGTCCTCTGTCACTGTCAGCAAGGAAGCCGTCAAGGTCGTAGCATTCAATGTCTTTCACAATACGCCAAAGCAATACCTGATAATGCCGAGAAAGGCATGAAATGAATCCTGCCACCTGAAATCAGAATATAGCAGAAGATGGGGAGCTTATGGCTCATAGATTTGATAGAACTGCAGCATACTGAATAGACGAGCCAATTCGATTTTCAGAAGACCGTTGAAATGCTTCGCTTGCCTGCCACCGGGGAAGCGGTCAAAGAAAAGATCAAAGAGCAGAGCTGGCAATGGCAACATATGAAGGTACGCATGGCAGTATTATCTGCCTGAAGTCGTTCCCTTTTTTCCGGGAAGTATTATGATCCTATCCTTGCTGCTTTCTATCTGGAATTCATACTGTTATCTTATATTTTCATCTTGCAACGACTCTGTTCATCCCGTATAATGCCTTAGTCGTTCACCGATGTGCATGCAGGGAGGTTAATATGGGAATCGTAATCATTGGCGCTGTTTTCTATGATATCAAGGGATATCCAACATCCACCTATATCCCGGGCGGCCGTAATGTAGGCAGGGTTACACAGGTTCATGGCGGAGTCAGCCGCAACGTGGCAGAAGATATAGCCAATGTGGAACTGCGCCCCACTTTTGTCAGCATTGTTGATGATACCGCTCTCGGTCATGACGTCATTGCCAAACTGAAGCGGCACAAAGTGAACACGGATTACATTCTGACCACGCCGGATGGAATGGGTACCTGGCTTGCAGTCTTTGACAACAGTGGGGACGTGACTGCATCTATATCAAAGCGTCCGGATCTTCTGCCGCTTGTCAACCTGCTTGATACCCGCGGGGATGAAATCTTCTCTCAGGCAGACAGCATTGCCATCGAAATCGATATTGAAAAGGATATTCTGAAACGTGTCCTCTACTATGCAAAAAAATATGACAAAGCGGTCTACGCTCTGGTAAGCAACATGAGCATCGCCGTGGAAAGGCGGGATCTTCTGAAATCCGTTTCCTGCTTTGTATGCAATCAGCAGGAAGCCGGCATCCTCTTTTCTGAAGACTATGATGGTCTCACAGCAGAAGAAATGGAAAAGCTTCTTCCTTCCCGGGTTGCAAAGGCACAGATTCCAAGACTCATTGTAACCATGGGCCCCCTTGGTGCAGTTTATTCAGACATGGAAGGAAACTCCGGCATCTGTCCTGCCTGGAAGGTAGATGTCATTGATACGACTGGTGCCGGCGACTCCTTCTTTGCCGGTGTATGTATCGGACTGACTTATGGCAAAACCATAAAGGAATCCTGTGCAATTGGTTCCCGGCTGGCCGCCTCCGTTATTTGCACTGCAGAAAATGTCTGTCCGCGGTTTCTCCCCAGCGAATTCGGAATTACAGCCAATACCTCTCCGGAGGCGGAACCGGTCGAGCAGGCGGCACGATGACGTTTTCCATCACCGTTTCAATGTCCTCATGTATCACCAGGGATGCCTGCTCTTCTATATCTGTTTTTTCCTGGTTGATGACCACCAGATTTCGTCCACGGAAATAGGAAAGACACGACCTCGCAGGTTCCACAAGAAGACTGGTACCTGCTACAATGAGTGTGTCACAGCGGGCAATTTCCCGGCATGCTCCGGTCATAACATAATGATCCGGAGCTTCCCCGTACAGTGTAATCTGCGGCCGTACCACACCTCCGCAGATGGGGCATCTTGGAACCCCCTTCTGATTCAGCATAAATGACAGCGGAAAGCTTTTTCCGCAGTCCTGACAGGCATTGTCCTCTATGCTTCCATGCAGTTCATAAACCAGACGGTTTCCTGCTTTGCGATGGAGACCGTCTATATTTTGTGTAACCAGCCCAGTCAGCAATCCATTCTTTTCCAAAGCTGCCAGTTTCTGATGCGCCTTTCCCGGCTTTGCTTCCGGATGTACCAGAAACTGCCGATAGTACTCAAAGAAGATATCCGGATGCATGGTGTAGAAAGAAACGCTTAAAATCATTTCCGGGGTCAGACCTGCAAATGTTTTCCTGAATAATCCGTTTTCACTGCGGAAATCCGGTATTCCTGCAGCAGTGGAAACCCCTGCTCCACCAAAGAAAACCAGTTTTTTCGTGCTGTCAATGACTTTACTCAGTGCATCCATATCTGTCTTCTCCTTACCGTGTTTTTTTCATTGTATCACAGAGACTGATGCTGATTAAGCCCCATTATATGCATTTTTCACTGTCTGCTTTCCTGTTCCCTCTAATTTTTCCCTTGTCTTTTCGTCGATTTGCCGTATAATAAGGGTTGATTGTTGAATGTTAGCAGGATTTGCAGCACTATCCGCATGGGGCAAAACACCGCCATGCATTATCCTGTTCTTGCCCTTATCTTTTCATAGATGGTTCTGACTTTCTTTAATCGGAACCATCTGCGGCAGAATTCTGCTCTGCCGCACTCTGGAAAAGTAAAGTGTACCGCTGCATAAAATGTTTAACCATGTCATGCGGCAATGACCGCAGGAAGGAGTTTCTATGAATATTGTATGCCTTGATCTGGAAGGCGTGCTCGTTCCAGAGATCTGGATCGCCTTTTCTGAAGCCAGCGGCATTCCCGAACTGCGCCGCACTACCCGCGATGAGCCGGATTATGACAAGCTCATGCGCTGGCGTATTGGTATTCTGAAAGAGCATGGTCTGGGACTCCAGGATATCCAGCGGACCATTGCCACCATCGACCCGCTTCCCGGCGCTGTGGAGTTCATGCAAAAGCTGCGCGAACGTACTCAAGTCATCATCGTCAGCGATACCTTTACCCAGTTCGCGGAGCCACTGATGCGCAAGCTTGGTTATCCAACGCTCTTCTGCAACACGCTCGAAGTGTCAGAAAGTGGCGAAATCACTGGCTATAAGATCCGGGTTCCCCATTCCAAACTGACCACAGTTCGAGGCCTGCAGTCCATTGGCTTTGACACGATTGCCTCTGGTGACAGTTATAATGATCTCGAAATGATTCTGGCAAGCAAGGCCGGATTCCTTTTTAGAGCCCCCCACCAGATCCTCGAAGATCATCCGGAGCTCTCCTGTTACGAGTCCTATGATGATCTTCTTGCTGCAATTACTGCAGCACTGTAAATGGAGGCCTTATTGATGAATGTTAGACAGTTGATTTCAGGCTCCGATCTGCGTGGAGTTGCCCTTGGTGGCTCCGCCAACCTCACCTGCGATGTCGCTTACCGGGTTGGAGAAGCCTTCACCGCCATGCTTGCCGCTGAAGGCAAAAAACCGAAGATTACCATCGGACGCGACCCCCGGGTAACCGGAGAAGCACTTGAATCTGCATTTGGAGAAGGTGCCTGCCATGCCGGCGCCGAAGTCATCGTATTCGGTTTGTGCACAACTCCTGCCATGTTTGAAAGCATTCAATCCATCCCAGGCGTGGACGCCGCCGTCATGGTAACAGCTTCCCACCTGCCGGCGGAACGCAACGGCCTCAAATTTTTCCTTCCTCAGGGCGGAATCGGGCACGACGTACTCAACCGAATCGTAGAGCTTTCAGAATCGGATTCCAATTTTGAGCATGCCGGTGGCAGTATTTCCCATCAGGCCTTCCTTTCGACTTATACGGAAATGCTCAAAAAAAGCCTCCGGAACCGCATTGGCAGCAATGCTGAAAAGCCTCTTAGCGGTCTCCATATTGTTGTAGATGCCGGCAACGGTTCCGGCGGTTTTTACGCGACACTGCTGAGTGATCTCGGTGCAGATACTACAGGAAGCCAGTTTCTTGAACCCGACGGTACATTTCCCAATCATATTCCCAATCCCGAGAATGAGACTGCCATGGCTGCCATTCAGCAGGCTGTACTGAACAGCCATGCCGATCTTGGTGTCATCTTTGATACCGACTGTGATCGCGCTGCCATTGTGGACTCTGCAGGGCGTGAAATCAACCGCAACCGTCTGATCGCTCTGATCTCCGCCATTCTGCTGAAAGAACAACCAGGAGCTACCATTGTCACAGACTCCGTCACCTCCTCCGGTCTGGCAGAATTCATTCAATCCCATGGCGGCGTTCATGACCGTTATCGCCGCGGTTACCGCAATGTCATAGACCGTGCCCAGCTCCTTGCCTCCCAAGGGAAATGCTGTCCGCTGGCTATCGAAACCTCCGGCCATGCAGCGCTGGCAGAAAATGCCTATCTTGATGACGGAATGTATCTGGTAACAAGACTTATCGCCCAGGCAATCCTTATGAAAGTCAAAGGGGAAAGTCTTTCCGGTCTCATTGCCGATCTTCGTGAGCCTGTGGAGAGTGCGGAAGTCCGTCTTGCCATCACTGACAAGGATTTCCGCAAAACCGGTGAAGCAGTTCTTGCACACCTGACTGAAACTGCTCCCGCACAGCCCGGCTGGCATGTTGCCCCTGATAATGCAGAAGGAATCCGCGTTTCCTGCGATGTCTGCGGCATGAAAAATGCCGGCTGGTTCCTGCTTCGTCTTTCCCTCCATGATCCTGTACTGCCCATTAACATTGAAAGTGATATCAAGGGCGGCAACACCGCCATTGCCCGTGCTCTGTATGAACAGATTGCTTCTCTGCCGGGCATCAATACAGAACCACTCAAACAATATTTTTCCAAGGAGGTAATGTAAGATGACCATCGAAAACAAGACAATCAACACAGTCCGTGTACTTGCTGCCGATGTCGTGCAGAAAGCCAAATCCGGGCATCCTGGTGCCCCCATGGGCATGGCACCTCTCGCCTATGCTCTGTTTCTGCACCAGATGAAGCACAACTCCGAAGATCCCACCTGGTCGAACCGGGACCGGTTCGTGCTCTCTTCCGGCCATGCCAGCGCACTGCTTTATACCATGCTGCACCTGACCGGCTACAAGCTCTCTATGGATGACCTAAAGCAGTTCCGTCAGTGGGGAAGCCGCACCCCGGGACATCCGGAGTTCTCCCGGACCGCAGGCGTGGAAGTAACCACCGGACCGCTCGGCCAGGGCATCGCTAATGCCGTTGGTTTTGCCATAGCAGAAACCATGATGGCCGCTCATTTTAATCGTCCTGATTTTCCGGTTGTGGACCACCGCACCTATGCCATCTGCGGCGACGGCTGCATGATGGAGGGCATTTCCTCTGAAGCTGCATCCCTTGCAGGCACTCTGGCGCTGAACAAGCTGACCGTCATCTATGATGACAACGAAATCTCCATTGAAGGCAATACGGATATCGCATTCAAAGAAGATGTCGGGAAACGTTTTGAAGCCTATGGCTGGAATGTCGTCCGTCTTGCGGACGGCAATGATTGGGAAGCGGTCTATGGTGCTCTTCAGAGCACTCTGAACAGTGATAAGCCAAACCTCATCATTGCGCCCACACGCATCGGCTTTGGCTGTCCTGCGAAGGAAGGAACCTCTTCGGCACACGGCGAACCTCTTGGAGAAGAGAACGTTCTTGCAACCAAGCGTTCACTGGGCATGCCGGAAGATAAGTTCTTTGTCGCAGAGGATGTCTATGCCCATTGCCATGACCTGATGCAGGAAGGTGTAAAGGCCAACGAAGCCTGGAATGCACTCTTTGCCCGTTATGCCGAAGTCTATCCTGATCTGGCTGCCGAATGGAAAACCTGGCACAAGCCAGGACTGCCCCGGGAGATTGCCTCCGACAAGCGGCTCTTCCAGTTTGAAGGTGCAATGGCTACCCGTGCCACCTCCGGCGAAATGATCAACCGGCTTGCCGCCCTCCTGCCTAACCTTGTCGGCGGAAGTGCTGACCTTGCCCCCTCCAACAAGACAAACATCAAGAACGGCGGCGACTACAGTGCTTCCAACCGTGCCGGCCGCAACCTGCACTTTGGTGTCCGCGAGCATGCCATGGCAGCGATCTGCAACGGTATCGCCCTTCATGGCGGTCTCCGTGTCTTCTGTGGAACCTTCTTCGTCTTCAGTGATTACATGAAGCATGCCATGCGCATGGCTGCAATCATGAAGCTGCCCGTTATCTACGTGCTTACTCATGATTCCATCGGCGTCGGCGAAGACGGTGCCACCCATCAACCGGTTGAGCAGCTTGCCGGATTGCGTGCTACTCCCGGGCTGCTGACCTACCGCCCGGCTGATGGATTTGAAACGGCGGCCGGCTGGATCACTGCTCTTTCCAGTGATGAGCCTACGGCCCTGATTCTTTCCCGTCAGAATCTCCCTCAGTATGAACACCCGGATGACCGCGCACTGAAAGGTGGCTACATTCTGAGTGAGTCCAACAAAGCAGTCCCGGATATCATCCTGATGGCCTCCGGATCAGAAGTAGAACTGGTCATGGCCGCCAAGGAACTCCTCCAGGAAAAGGGAATCGACGCCCGCGTCGTTTCCATGCCCTGCATCGAGCTGTTCCTGCAGCAATCCAATGCTTATCGGGAAAGCGTCCTCCCCATCAGTGTCCGGGCACGTCTTGCTGTTGAGGCCGCAGCTTCTCAGCCCTGGTATCAGTTCACAGGTCTTGACGGACAAGTTATCGCAATCGATCACTTCGGTGATTCTGCTCCTGCTGCTACACTCTTTAAAGAGTATGGATTTACCGTAGAGCATGTTGCTCAGGTAGCCGAATCCGTGGTCAGCCGCATCTGATTCTCTTTTCCCTGCCCTTACGGGCAGGGTTTTTTATTAAAAAAATGCCCCGAAGGGCATTTTTCTTACAGAACGATATCTCCTGCACCATATCCCGGTGGCAGTGGTTCCTCTTCGAGGAACATAAATTCCGGATTTGCAAGTACCGGCAGGAAGGCTTCAAAAGGAATGGCAGAGAACTCTGATGCATAGTCACTTGCACCAAACCACCCGCCTTCTTTTGCTTTCATATTAAAACCGCGGGCATATTTTGTACGGTTGCTGCAGTCATGGACCACCACCGGCCATTTTTCCTCCCCTGCTATCTTCATCAGCTTCAGAGTCAGATCCCGGCTCCAGATGGGTGAAAGATATCCCGCCCTGTACATATAGAGATCTTCTCCCATATAGTTTACAAGGTTGTTTTCATTCAAATGCAGCTCTGCATTGTTAATAAAGTCAATTCCTGTTCCCAGAATTTTCTCTTTTTTGGCAAGATAGCTTTCAAAAGCCTCCGGCGTCATCGGAGTCTCGATGCCTACCATGGGAATATATTCTTTTGCAATCGCCATCTTTTCAATCACGGTATCTGAGAAACCGGATGCCCCAAGATTGAAGCGGATCTCCGGAAGCCCGGCTTCTCCCAGTTTTTTCAGGGAATCCTTCGTCGCCAGCGTTCCATTGGTATACAGATGCTGATAAACCCCGCTTTCTGCGAAACGGCCAATGATTCCGTAATAAGCATCTATTTCACAGAAAGGCTCCAGATATACATAAGCAATCCGGGAAGTACTCAGAAGCAGTGGTACATCTTCCTCCCGGATGCGCGTTCCGCCTATTTCCCAATAGCCTTCTCCGATAGGCGGAATCTGCTCCATCACACCGTAATCATAGCAGAAAGGACAGCGAACATTGCAAACGTTCGTCTTTCGCACTGCTCCCAGTCCTGTTCCCAGCAGGCAGGATCTGCACCCTTTTGGAAAATGCTCCGGCTCCCCCACAAAGAAAGTTCGATCTTCCAGCGTCTGCAGGCCTGGGATCTCCTTCTGCATTTTTTTTCGTCTTGCTTCAACTGATGCTTCAATCTGGGACAAAGTACTGTACACAATCTCCTGCTGTTTCGGAAGAATTTCCTCCCCATAGGGCAATTCCGCAAAAAAGGAAAACCAATTATATGCGTCCTGTTTGCTGATCTTCATCCTTTTTTATCCTCTTTTCTTTCACTGCTTCTTTCTTCCTGAATCTCGCGCTTTCTGTAAAGCCGGTGCTTTCATACTCTGCAGACAATTCCGGCATGACCCGTTCCACGCTATCCCTTCCCGCAGAAAAGATCCGGCGTATTTTACGGAAAACCCGTTTCATCTTTCTTTTAGGTCAGCAGATGATTATCCCATGCAAAACTCCTGCAAGGGCAGTCGGCATTCTCCACTTCTTCTCCACGAAAGATCTCATTCCCATTTGAAATTGCCCGTTTCCTGCGCTATACTATCCTGGCGGCCGGAAAAGACACCATGGCCGCGGCCGGCATTCTGCATAATAACATCTGTACCGGTCCAATAAGGAGGATAATCAACATGGATACACAGGCAATCGTAAAACTCGTTCTTTCCAAACTTGGAACCAATAACCAGCTGATCAGCGGCTTTCTAGCAGATCCCATCAAAACCATCACCAAGACATTGGGGATTGAAGTATCTCAGGAGCAGCTGAACACCGTCATCCAGTTGGTGACGGAAAAGCTGAAAGGAGAAGGTCTGGATGCCGTGGTGGGCCAGGCTGCATCCGCGCTTGGCGGTAAAGACGCCGGCAGTGTGCTCTCTGCACTTGGCAATCTGATCAAATAATCCTCTGTTCACTTTGGGGACCGGCTGAAACCGGTCCCCATTTCTTATTTTCCTGTAATAAAGGCAAGAATATCCTCCCACCATGGGAATGTCACCGAATCCGGCGACCGATATATCTCATGTTTTGCACCTTTCACAATCTGCCTTGTCCCCTGTTTTACCCTCCGGATAAATGTTTCGTGCAGTTCTCCGCGAACGACCTCCTCGGTTTCTGCGGTATAAAGCCGTACCGGAATTGCAATTTTCTCAGGCTGTCCTTCCGCAAGAATCATCTTTTCCACCCGGAGAGACTGCTGAAGCCAACGGTATGTAGGACTTGAATTCTGATACTCAGGATTCTTGAATTTGATATTGTCATACCATTCAAAGCGGACAGGACTAGTGCTGCAGGCCGCTTCAAAGGATTCATGGCCATTATAATGAGAAGAAACAAACACCCTGTTGCGTCCCTGTCCAATCATCCGAAACAGCACACAGATGGCATTGGTGACCCATACCGGCAGACCGCCGGTCTGCGGGGCTACCATGGGAGAACAGAGAATTGCACGCCTGGCAAGCATTGCATCCTGTTCAAGGGCAAGAATTGCCACAGCTCCTCCCATGGAATGCCCGAAGAGAATATCCAGGGTCTTCTCTCCAAAAAGGGCCTTTTTTACCCGGAACAGGTCCTCCACATAGTTTTCAAAACGATCAATATCGGTATAAGTCTCATCTTTCACCTTCGGATCCCGCCAGGATTTCCCGTGTCCCCGCTGGTCAAAAACACCTACGGTGTAACCGTTTTTTAAAAAGCCGAAGACCATCTCTGCATATTTTCTGGTGTTTTCGGTAAAGCCGTGAAGAATCAGGACGGTTCCCTTCTCCTCATCTGCCTGATACTTTTCGGCATAAAGACGTACTGTACCGGAAACATCCACCATATGTTCCGTTCGGTGTTCCTTCAGATAGGGTTCTACGACCTTTTCCATGGTTTCAGCATAATGCTTTTCATAGATAAATCCGAAAGGCGTTATTTCCTCTTCAAAGCTTTTTTCCATATATCCCACCATATTATTTACTTCAGGATTTTGCTGTAGACCCGCTTTTCATCATAAAGAGCGAAGAGTACTCCGCCTACAACGCAGACAGCTGCGGCTGCAATGGCCGTCAGACGGTAACCGAACCCGGTTGCACTTCCAATCGTAGCAAAAGCTGTAACCAGCAGCATGGCAATGGACTGCCCCATTTTGAAGGCAAAAGTACGTGCCGCATAGAACATGCCGCTGCGGTTTTCATGGGTTTCCAGTGCATCACACTCGGCGATATCCGCCACCACTGCCTGCGGGAGAATGCCGAAGATTGCCATCGCAGGTGCCGCAAGAACACAAAGAAGATATCCCTGGACAGCAGGTGGAATGGGCATCCCGGCACCAAACATGGCCGTGTAAATAAATGCAATTGTAAAGATGGTAAAAGCGATAAGGATCAGACGCTTCTTTCCAAGTTTAAGCGTCAGCTTGTTGACAGGAAGATAGAAGATAACAGAAAGAGCAGTCATCAGGACAAAGTATATGGTCGACATGCTCTCATCCAGTTTGAGCAGCGAAGTTACAAAGAAAGGCATCGCTGTCTGGAACATGGTAATTCCCAGAAAATACGCCACGTCCGAAGCCACAAAGATCCGGAAATCATGATTGCGGAAGGTTGCTGCAAGAGACTGGGTAGCGGATCTTTCCGAAGGAACGACAGTGACATAGTCCGTTTCCTTAATCGTAAACACCGGAACAAACATGCAGATGATACCAATGACAGAGAGTATCGTAAAGGTCAGCCGGATTGCCAGAATGCGGTCCATGCTTTCCGACAGCTTTCCCCAGATTACAGGAGCCACATAGGCCACCGCCATACCGGCAATATAAGTAAACGAAATGGATGTGGAAATTGCCATTCTCGTTTCCTGCGTTGTACCCAGCTCCGGAATGAGCGCATTGTATGGGGTGCAGTACATGGTCATGAAGAAATAAAACAGGGCCATCATCACAAAGAGGAACAGGGCATTCACCCAGGATACCTTGTCGAGCGGAGAGCAGAAAGTCAGAATGCAGCATAGCCCAAATGGGATTGCAGCCGCCCGCATAAAGGGAATCCGGCGTCCGTCCTTGCCTTTATGTCTGTCAGACATGGAGGCAATCAAAGGATCCGTTACCGCATCAAAGATACGGCCGAAGGCGGTAATAGCTCCGAGTATCGTTATTATTCCAAGAATCACACGTCCCTGAGGAATAAAAAGTCGATGCCCCGCTTCCTGTGTCGCCAAATCCGGCTGATAATAGTTTACCAGCCAGCTGGAGATAAGTGCCGCCAGCACAGACCAGCCAAATTGCCCGATTGCAAAACACCAGATTTTACCCTTGCTCAGCTTTTTCATTTTCTTATCCTTTCCTCTGAACAGACTTTTCCGTGTCTGTATTGTTTGCAAGCTGTTCCTGATTGACCATTCCGCCGAACACTGTTTTCAGCAGTATTTTGATATCAAGCCAGAAACTCCAGTTTTCGATATACCAGATATCATACCGGACCCTGTCATTGATCGATGTATCCCCTCTCAGTCCGTGAACCTGAGCCCAGCCGGTCATGCCTGGGCGAACCTGCTGCCGGATCAGATAGCGGGGCACTTCTTCCTTAAAATGATTGACATGATAGGGAACTTCGGGTCTAGGTCCTACCAGGCTCATCTGTCCCACCAGTACATTAAAGAACTGTGGCAGTTCATCCAGGCTGTATTTACGGATAAAGCTTCCGAATTTTGTCTTTCTCGGATCATCTCCGGTACTCCATCCGGTTTTCTCGGATGCATTGACCCGCATGCTCCGGAATTTCAGCATCATAAATGGCTTCTTTTCCAGCCCCACCCTTTCCTGTTTAAAAAACACAGGTCCGGGACTTGAAAGTCTCACCCCGATGGCGATAATCAGCATGATGGGGCCGGTCAGTAAAATCAAGAATGCCGATCCCACGATATCCATTGTCCGTTTGAGAACGGCGTTCGCAATGTTGTCAAGGGGTGTTGACCGCAGGTTAATGACTTTGGATTTTCCAATCAGGTCAAAGGTAGGGTTGCTGGGATAAAACTCGTTAAAAAACGGAATCATCTCCAGCCGGATGCCTTCCCGCTCTGCCGCTTCCATCACCTTGGGCATAAAAAACACTTCGTGTGGCTCCAGGGCAACGACAAGCGCATCATAATTTCGCCCCTGCAGGATTTCCGGAAGCTCTTCATAGCTGCCCAGATTCTTCCCAAGTTCCTGCTTCTCCACGGCGCTGATATACCCGTCCACCGTAATGCCAAGCTCCGGATTCTCCCGCACATCCTGAATATACTGCCTGGCTAGTTTCCCATTTCCCACAATAACCACATGCCGCTGATTATACCCTTTTCTTCGTAACGACCGTGACACGGTAATGACCAGGAACCTGCGTATCATAAGGAATGCAGTGGAAAGTATCCAGAAAAAGAGAAGAAATACACGGGAAATATCATTGATCCGCATGAGATAGCAGACAGACATAAGTCCCAGGCAGCCAATGCTGTTTACCAGCAGGATAAAAATATTTCCTGATGCAGCTCTTTTTCTGCTGTTGATGTCATAAAGATGCCGCAGTGCTAAAATTGTCACCAGGCAGATGCTGTAGAAAAAGACGATCACATAATACAGATTGCTGCGGAGAGGAAGCGAATAAATGCCGGGTAAGACATCAAAGCGCAAATTCAAGCTGATATAGTATGCAATATTCACCAGTACTACATCCAGCACCATCATGAAAAAGATGATGATCTTGCGATTTTTGCGTATCATTTTGCTTTCCGCTGCCCTCCTCAGATCTTCTGGAGATCGTCAAGTGCTGCCCGGATCACCTTGTCCATGTCGTAATAACGATATTTACCCAACCGACCACCAAAGAGAATATTCGGATCCGCTTTGGCACGCTCTGCATATTTTTCATAAAGCGCGCCATTCTTCTCATCATTCACGGGATAATAGGGCTCCAGTCCCGGTTTCCATTCCTGGCTGTATTCCCTGCTGATGACGGTTGTCTCCTGCTTTCCAAATTCGAAATGCTTGTGTTCGATGATCCGGGTATAGGGAACAGCCCGATCCGTGTAATTCACTACTGCATTTCCCTGATAATTGGGAATCGGAAGCTCCTCCGTTTCGAAGCGCACACTGCGATACTGCAGTGTCCCGTACATATAGTCGTAATACTCATCAATACAGCCTGTATAAATAATGCGTTCCGCGATATCCGGCTCCTGCGCCATGAGAGAACGGTACTCTGTTCCCAGTCGGACTTCGATTCCGGAGAGCATCTTTTCCACCACTGCCGTATATCCTCCAATGGGAATTCCCTGATAACGATCATTGAAATAGTTATTATCATAGGTAAAACGGCAGGGAAGGCGCCGGATAATGAAGGCGGGCAGGTCTCTGCAATCTCTCCCCCATTGCTTCTCCGTGTATCCTTTGATCAGTTTCTCGTAGATATCCGGTCCTACCAGACTGAGTGCCTGCTCTTCCAGATTCTTCGGATTCTCAATGTGCAGGGACGTCACCTGTTCGCGGATCTTGTCCTGTGCCTCCTGTGGAGTACGGATACCCCACATCTTGGAGAATGTATTCATATTAAAAGGCAGATTGTAGAGTTCATCCCGGTAAACTGCAATGGGGCTGTTCACATACTGGTTGAATTCTGCAAAGCGGTTGATATATTCCCATACTTCCTTATCACTGGTATGGAAAATATGAGCGCCATACCGGTGCACCTGGATACCATGAACATCCTCCGTATAAATATTTCCTGCAAGATGATCCCGCTTGTCGATAACCAGCACCTTTTTGCCCCGTCTGTTCAGTTCATGAGCGCATACCGCACCATACAATCCGGCACCGACAATTAAAAAATCATATGCCATATAATCCTCCCGCAAATCTGAAGCTTATTTCTTTTTCAATACGCTTCTTTTCTTCAGATATATTCTTCTCTCGATTATACCTTTCAGTACGGAAAATAGCAAGAAAAGCTTTCCTGATTTTCAGTAGTGAAGAGCGTAAAATGCTTCAGATATACTTACTTCGAATTCTGCACGTGTTTTGGCTTTCTATTATCTTTCAGAACATGATTTCAGCCGGAAATTCACAAAAAAATAAGGCCATATGGCCAAATTAAGTGGATTTTGCCACTCACAGGGCATAGTTATCCTCCAGGGAAAATTATTCAATCACTCCATTATAATGAAGTGAACATTTTGCAGTGATGTATGCAACTGCAGCTTCTGTCAGAATGCTCATACAGAAACAGCATTTAATCCTGGCAGCGAGCCCTTTTACAGATTGTGAATAAGTCGATATGCTTTTGCTGAACGACAGAGCCAGCTTCATGATAATATCTGCAATCTGCGCAAGGATATAATGTGCTTTCATTCCGTTGAAATCCCTGCTGCAAAGATGCTCAATTTCATAGATTCCATTCTTTTGAAAATTAAATGCTTCCTCGATGTCCCATCTTGAGCGTGCAGCACAAATAAAGTGATCTGCTGTCCGCTTCGAGTGCTCATGATCAGTTACCCAGACAAAGCATTTCTTTTTCAATTCTATTTCTTCGCTTTCAATATTCAGCTCCTCGTATTCATATTCATACCTCAATATATTGCAGATTTCCGGCTTTCCTGTAATCACATGCACATTGTTGGCAAAATATGCAGTTCCGAGTTCTTTTCCGACTTTTTCAACCTTCCCATAGTCTTCCCCGGCTTCGCCTTCATTCAACAGAATCATAAAATCTTCATACAGGAGTTTCTGGCTTCCTTCCTTCAAATTCAGGATGTAATGCCATCCGTATTCTCGGCACAGGCCCATAAATGGCATGGTTGCATACAATCCATCTGCTAATATGATGATTG
Source organism: uncultured Clostridia bacterium (assembly GCA_947167215.1). GTDB lineage: Bacteria > Bacillota > Clostridia > Christensenellales > Aristaeellaceae > Ventricola. The sequence goes on along the minus strand of CAMVHE010000015.1, from coordinate 6,888 downwards.
GAAGCTTTGGAAACTGCTGCTTTATTCTGGCCAGCAGCCTTCCTGCCGCTCTTTGCTCACAATCCTGCTTCGAAACGTCCTCTGTTTCATTTTCAATAAATTCGCTCCCTATACTCACTACCATGTCAGGCGCAAGGATGATCTTTGCTTCCAGTATTTTGTGATAATAGAAGGTCCTTGTTTTCCCGGTCTTCTTGTCTACGGATGTCATCACAAGATCATGTTCGCAGTGCCGTTCTTTAAAACAGGCGTGTCCTGTCCCGTCAATTATTAGTCCCCAGTACTTTCCCGGGAGACGGAACCGGTTGAAAGTTTTACACCGTATCAGTAAAAATATCATTTCCGTCTGGATCTTCTGCAAACAGCTAACATCAATCCTGCTCAGATAATTGTTCACTGTCTGCCAATCGGGCATTTCTTTGAGTTCGCATCCCGCCAGTATTCCAAGATTTCGGATGGCTTCTTCTGTATTGAAAGCCTCATTCATCTGTCTCATGGAAACAATCGCACTGATGTTTTTCATAATGATCATAAACGCAAGTACTGCCTGAGAATTGATTCTTCCAGATGCGCAGCGCGGGTCGGGCATCTGATTGAACCATTCGGAAAGATTCGGAAAAAAATGCATCAGGATCCTGGCAATTTCCGTAAATTCTCCGAATTCGCTATTTTCTCTCCGCTCTTTCTTGCAAATCCCCTTCATTCCGAGCCCCACTTTCAAGTGACACGATGGTGTTATCCTTCTTTATTCCTGTTTTATGATTTGCCGTCCTTCCTCAATCCAACTGCACAGTTCTTCCTGTTTCCGATTCAATTTTTCTACCTCTTGGGATAGTTCATCTATCCGTTCTTTTGCTTTCTGCAGTTGAGCCCGTGCATCTTTATACATAATTTCATATTCTGTCTGATCTTTTTGCGGCAGAGGATATCTGGGTTGTTTTCCGGACGATTTCCGGCCTCTTTTTCCGGTTGGGACAATCTCATTGGTTTCCTTATCTATTTTCCCAATTAATTTACGGTGTTTTGTTTTCTCTTGAGTGACTGGATCCACCTGTTCAATTATTTCATAAATATAAGTAACTCCCACACGATTATCATATTGACGAACCACACTCATCGAATAGCCTCCTCTTTCCACAATTATAAATCATAATTACATATTCATAAATAGCTAATAATCTAAAACTATGTGATTATGATATTCACTTTCTCCACTGAGCGGATATATTCTATGCTTGATGATACTGTTCGCGCAATATTTAAAGATACTTCATAGGCATATGATTGCGAAAAAGTTTTTTCTACAATTGCAAAAAACACTGAAGTAGTCACTACTTCAGTGCGAAAAATTATTCACTCTTCAATGCTGTCCTGATTTTCCATTTTCTGCGTTCCATCCGTGACCTGACGCATCATCGGCTTCTTTCCATACCGCCGTTTAGCAGAAAAAGAAATGCATGGCCTGACGGGCAGAAATGATTCCGGACCAGTTCAAACAGTCTGGGCTTTCACGGTTTCCTCGGGAAAAATCATACGCCTGAAAGAGCATCCCCCGATCCGGGAAACTGTTCTGCCGAAGCGGTACTTCTGCCTTAACGCATTAAAAGGCCGCCACGCGCTTTCCGTGGCGGCCGCCTTGCTTTTGCTTTATTCGAGTTCGAATGCTCCGGTATACAGTTGGTAGTATACCCCTTTTTCTTCAATCAGTTTGTCATGCGTTCCACGTTCAATAATGCTGCCATGGTCAAGCACCATGATCACATCCGAGTTTCGAACTGTGGAAAGACGGTGTGCAATGACAAAAACCGTCCTGCCCTGCATCAGACGATCCATACCATTCTGGACCAGTGCTTCGGTACGTGTATCGATGGAAGAGGTTGCCTCATCCAGGATCATAACCGGCGGATCAGAAACTGCAGCGCGGGCAATGGAAATCAGTTGTCTCTGTCCCTGGGAAAGACCGCTTCCATCCCCCTTCAGAACGGTCTGGTATCCCTCGGGCAGCATCCGGATGAAACCGTCCGCATTGGCAAGTTTTGCTGCCTCAATACACTCTTCATCTGTTGCATCCGGTTTCCCGTAGCGGATATTTTCCATGACGGTACCCGTAAAAAGATTGACATCCTGCAGCACAATGCCCAAGGATCTCCGCAGATCTGCCTTGCGGATCTTGTTGATATTAATACCATCATAGCGAACCTTGCCATCATCAATGTCATAAAACCGGTTGATGAGGTTGGTGATGGTGGTCTTTCCTGCGCCGGTAGCACCTACAAAGGCGATCTTCTGTCCCGGGTTAGCGTAAAGCGTGATATCATGCAGAACGGTCTTCTCCGGGACATAACCGAAGTCAACATGGTCCATGGTGATGGCGCCTTTCAGCTCGGTATAGGTCACATCACCTCCGGCCTGATGGGGATGACGCCATGCCCAGTGTCCTGTTGCCTCTTTGCTTTCCTCAATGGTTCCATCCTCCCGGATGCGGGCATTCACCAGTGTCACATAACCATTGTCCACTTCAGGCTGTTCATCCATGAATGCAAAAATGCGGGATGCACCTGCCAGGGCAGCAACTATGGAGTTAAACTGATTGGACAGCTGTGAAATCGGATTGACAAAATTCCGGGTCAGCGTCAGGAAAGACGCGATCATACCCACGGTCATGGCATGGAATCCAGTCAGAGCTACATTTGGCGCTCCGGCAATTGCCATATAGCCTCCCACTACAGCCACGGCCACATAAACAAAATAGCCGACAGCATTCATCATGGGCATGATGGAGGTAGCATAGCCATTGGCATTAGCCGCTGCATCCCGCCAGGCCAGATTCTTCTTTGCCATCTCCTTTTCCGAAACTGCTTCATGATTAAAGACCATAATGACTTTCTGCCCGTTGACCATTTCCTCGACATACCCGTTAAGGTCCGCCAGCGTGCGCTGCTGCTCCATAAAATAGCCGCCAATGCGCCCCACCAGTCCGGCAACCCGGCTCATGATCACTGCCACCAGTACAACAACCATCAATGTCAGCGGAATGCTGAGGGAAAGCATGGAGACAAAAACCGCAGCCAGGCTCATAACGGACGAAAGCATCTGCGGCATTGCCTGGGCTATCAACTGCCGGAGGGTGTCCGTATCATTGGTGTAAAGGCTCATGATTTCGCCATGCGTATGACGGTCAAAGAAGCTGACCGGAAGCCACTGCATCCTGCTAAACATCTCATCCCGGATCTTCTTCAGGGTACCCTGAGCAATGGTGACAGTCGTCCGGTTATAGAAAAATGCTGCGATGACCCCCAGCAGATAGATGCTTCCAATTGTGAAGAGGGCACGGATGAGTCCTGTAAAGACCGGCTCGCTCATTCCCAGCAGCGGAACGATATAATTGTCAATCAGCCTTTGGAGAAAAAGGGAAGAAGCCGCACCAGCCACCGCATTTATCAGAATGCAGACGCCGATCAGGATCATCTGCCCCCGGTAGTCCTTCAGGTAAACAAAAATCCGTCTGAGGGTATCTTTGTCAATTTTCCGTTCCGGCATTTTCCCGCCCATGGGCGGCGTTTTTTTCTGACTCATGCTTCTTCGCCTCCCTTCTGCTGAGACTCATAGACTTCGCGATAAATATGGCTCTTCTTCATCAGCTCTTCATGGGTGCCCATATCCGAAATCTTGCCGTCATCCATCACCACGATCAGAGAGGCATGCATCACCGAGCTGATCCGCTGGGCAATAATAATCTTTGTGGTGTCCGGAATGTAAGTTTTAAATGCCTTTTGAATCAGGGCATCCGTGCGGGTATCCACCGCGCTCGTGGAATCATCCAGAATCAGCACTCTGGGCTTCTTGAGCAGTGCCCTGGCAATGCACAGACGCTGCTTCTGTCCTCCTGATACATTAGTGCCGCCCTGTTCAATATATGTATCATAGCCATCCGGGAAGCTCTCCACAAATTCATCCGCACAGGCCAAGCGGCACGCTTCACGGATTTCTTCGTCTGTGGCATCCGGATTGCCCCATCGGAGGTTTTCCCGGATTGTACCGGAGAAAAGCTCATTCTTCTGGAGCACCATTGCCACAGAATCCCGCAGCGTCTTCAGATCATAGTCCTTTACATTCACGTCTCCAACGCGGAGCACGCCCTCTGTTACATCATAAAGGCGGGGAATCAGCTGCACCAGACTGGATTTGGACGAACCGGTACCGCCTATTATGCCTATTGTCTCCCCGGACCGAATATGCAGGTTAATATCTTGGAGCACTTTCTTATCTGCCTTGGAGGCATATACAAACCCTACATGTTCAAAATCAATATCCCCGTTTGCGACCTGCATCACCGGGCTCGCCGGAGACGTAATTTCCGGCTTTTCTGTCAGTATCTCAGCGATACGTGTGGCAGAGGACTGAGCAATCGTAATCATGGCAAAGACAAAAGAAAGCATCATGAGACTCATCAGAATCTGCATGGCATAATTCAGCATTGCCGTCAGCTCGCCTGTTGTCAATCCCATAGCAGAGTTGTTTCCGCTCAGAACAATCGCCTTTGCTCCAAGCCAGCAGATTAAAATCATGCAGGAGTACATAAAAAACTGCATGACTGGCATATTCAGAGCAATCATTCGTTCTGCCTTTGAAAAACCTTTGAATATTTTTCCGGATATTCCCCGGAATTTGTCCGTCTCGCTCTCTTCCAGATTGAACGATTTGACCACACGGATTCCCCGGACATTTTCCTGCACCACATTGTTCAATTCATCATAAGTTTCAAATACCTTGCGAAAAACCGGATGGACGCGGGTCACGATGGTAAAGAGCACAATTGCCAGCAGCGGGATATAAATGAAAAAAATCATGGAAATATCCCGATTGATTCTGAAAGCCACAATCATGGCAAAGAGCATCATGAATGGACCACGTATAGCCATGCGCATCAGCATATTAAAGGCATTCTGCACGTTGGTCACGTCCGTGGTCAGACGGGTAACGATGGAAGCCGTGGAAAACTTATCAATATTGGCAAAGCTGAAATTCTGCACATTATGATACATGTCCGTACGCAAGTTTGCCGCAAAACCTGCCGAGGTTTTAGCACCGATACGGGCTGCGAGTACACCTGTTGCCATCTGCATTACCGCAAGAAATAGCAGAATCAGGCCATAATACCAGACTTTATCCATGTTTCCCATATCGACTCCATAGTCAATAAGGCCGGACATGGTCAGCGGAATGACAATTTCAAAAACCACCTCCAGTATGGAAAGACAGACCGTGAAAACCGCGCCTTTCCGGTTTTCACGCAAGCTTTGCGCCAACACTTTGAGCATAACTTACTCCCTTCATTTCTCAAAGAAATTGAATCAGCAGCATATAAGCGATGGTCCCCCCGCCAATGGAAACCAGCATCCTTTTCCATCTGAGATGAAGAAAGACGGTTATCGCAATTGCCATGATTTCCGGCACTCCATGACTGCCGGTGAAAACACTGACATTTTTCAGGCAATATACGAGAAACATTCCAAAGATCGCGGCAGGCAGTGCTTTCCCCAGATACTGGACAAAAACCGGTGTCTCCTGCTTCTCTGAAAAAATGAGAAACGGCAGAAAGCGGGTTAGCATGGTTCCCAAAGCGCATAACGCAATGGTCATGCACTGCTGTGAAAAGGTCATTCTGAAAACCTTCCTTTCCTTTCAATAGGACGCCGTAAGACCGTCAGAAAAACCAGGATAGTAATCATCGTTGGAATCATGAAGCTGTCTGCATTAAACAGCAGGCGGCATGCAACGGCTGCTCCAATGCCAATGACGGCAGTATAATACTGTTTTTCCTTCATCAGCTGTTCCATAAAGATGACCACAAACATGGCCGTCATGACAAAATCAAGGCCTTTCAGCTCCACTGTAAGCATATTCCCAAGAAGTCCGCCCAGTGTGGCACTGATCACCCAGTACATCTGGTTAAGCAGCGTCACAAAGAACATGAACCAGCCTTTATCCACTCCCTCGGGAATTTTCGCTGTGTAATTGATCGAAAAGCTTTCGTCACACATTCCGTAAATGATATATAGCTTTTTTAGGCCAAGATTCTTCATTTTGTCCAGCATGGAGATACCGTAAAACAGATGTCTTGCCTGAATCATCAAGGCCATGACAAAGGTCTGCAGCGGTGCGAAGGGCGACATGAGCATGGTCACTGCCACAAATTCCAGCGAACCGCCGAAGATTACCGTTGCCATGATCATCGGATAAAGAAAAGAAAAGCCACAGGTATGCATGTACAGGCCATATGTCAGTCCAAGAAAGGCAAACCCCGTCATAATGGGAATAGTTTCCGGAAATGCAGCCTTGAGTGCGCGCCTCTTAATGCCTTTTTCTTCCAACGGAATTCCCCCTCTGAGTAATGCGCTATTCTAACACTGTTTTTCCTGCATCGCAATATAGGTAACAGCTTTTATTTATTTGATTTATTGATGATCCTTTTTCTCAACCGGAACAAATTCCGCCTGCTTTTTACAGCAGAACAGCTAAATACTATCTGCGATTCTTCAGAAAAAGAATTCCCATCGCGCAAAAAATACGGATCATTTTTGATCCGTTTTTCATTATTCTGAAATCTTTACCGCTGAGGGTTCCTTTCTCAGTTCCCAGGCCAGCCTTGCACTCTCCTATAGCTCTTCAAGACCGTAAAAAGCATCCATAAGGCTGTGTCCCGGCACCACCGGCCCATGATTGGCAAGCAGCCATGCATCCCTGTCACCCATTTCTTCCCGGAAGGCGGTAAACAGTTTCTCGCTTCCTGGCCTGCCGTAAGAGATAAGGCCTACCTTGCCCACTTTCATCCTAAATGCACATGCCCCACAAATGGGGTACCACGATAAATGAAACCGAAGGTAG
>CAMVHE010000014.1 GCA_947167215.1 uncultured Clostridia bacterium | reverse complement strand
CATAGGGGGAGTCTGCCCTTTTTTGGTTTATTTGAAGAGGGTTTCACAGTAATATAGTAAAAAGCCACAAGTTTATTCTACAAGTTTATTCTACAAGTTTATTCTACAAGTTTATTCTACAAGTTTATTCTACAAGTTTATTCTGAGACTATTCTGATAAAAAATGATAATTTTGCTATTGACAATTAACGCCGTGAGGATTACACTTTAAACGCAACCGGTATACCGGTATTCAGGCTAGAATCTTCGCAAATATGTTTCCTCATCCAACCGACAACCATTCAACTTTTCTACAATCACCAAATGGAGAAAGAAGGCGGACATGGTGAAGGTAAAGGACAAAGTAATTATGATAACCGGTGCTGGCGGAGGCCTCGGCAGTGAAATGGCCCGATTGTTATGTAACAATGGGGCAAAAGTCTGGTTAATGGATCTGGATGCCGAAAAGGGACAAGCGGCAGCAGATGATATCAGCGCTGCCGGTGGATTCGCTAGATTCTTGAAGATGGATGTAACCAGCGAGGATGATTGGAACCACGCTATTCAAACTGCAGTGGAAAACTGTGGTAGACTGGATGTACTGGTAAATAATGCAGGTATCAACATCCGCAAGCCTGTAGAAGAAATGAGCATTGATGAATGGTGCACCATGATGAGGGTGAACACAGGGTCAACATTTCTGGGCTGCAAATATGCTATTCCTGTAATGCGAAATCAAGGCGGCGGGGCAATCATCAACACTTCTTCTGTGTGCGGATTGATTGGTCATAAATACACGCCGGAAGCTTATACTGCTTCAAAAGGCGCAGTCACTATGCTGACAAAAGCCATTGCCTCCAGATATGCCAAGGATGGCATCCGATGTAATTCCATTCATCCCAGCACTGTTGATACTCCTTTTGTACAGGTTTTATTCCAAGATCCACAAAGAAAAGCGGAACGTCTGGGCGAGGTTCCCTTGGGCCGATTGGCGACCGCTGCCGATGTTGCAAATGCGGTCTTATATCTCGCAAGCGATGAGGCCAGTTTCATAAATGGTGTCGCCTTGCCCATTGATGGCGGCGTTACATGCTATTGATAAAGGAGTGAGATTCATGCCGTATACGGAAAAAGATATTCATGAGTTGAGAAGAATTGCTGCTGATTTGCGGGCGGATCTGATTGAAATGATTCCTGCTGGCAAGGTTGGCCATCTTGGCGGCAGCAGTTCCATTATGGATGTAACAGCTGCTTTATACTTCAAGCACATGAAAGTCTTTTCAGATCCAAAAGCGCCTCAACGGGATCGCTGCATTTTCTCCAAAGGACATGCTGTATTGGCGCAGTACGCTGCTTTTGCAGAGCTGGGCTACATCAGCCGTGAAGACTTGAAAAAAGTAAAAACTTTGGATGGCACGCTTCAAGGGCATCCTGATATGGATCATACGCCAGGAATCGAGGCTGTTACCGGCTCGCTTGGACAAGGTTTATCTGTTTCTTTAGGAATGGCATTGGGGCTTCGGCTGGATCATAGCGGCAGTCGCGTTTACTGTATTATAGGCGATGGTGAAATGGATGAAGGGCAGATTTGGGAAGCTGCTATGGCGGGTGCCGCCTATCAGGCAGATAACTTGGTCGCGATTATTGATAGGAATGGCGTGCAAGCCACTGATACGGTTGACAACGTTTTGCCCAATAAGAATATTAAGGAAAAATGGGAAGCTTTTGGCTGGAATACGATTGAGATTGACGGCCATGATATACAGGAAATATTAGATGCCCTGGATGCTGCTAAAGACTGCAAAAGGAAGCCCACTGCGATCATTGCCAACACAATTAAAGGAAAAGGATTCCCGTTCGCGGAGGGGAAAGCTGCGTATCATAATGCAGCCATGACGGAAGATGAATACAAGCAGGCTTTGAAAGTCGTTGAAAGAATGCGGGAGGAGGCATAACCATGAGCAAGATGGATATGCGAAAGGCATACGGCGAAGCCCTTGTGGAGCTTGGTCACAGCAATAAAAGCATAGTTGCCTTGGAGGCTGACTTGGGCAAGTCCACCATGTCCAACATGTTTGGCAATGAATTCCCGAATCGGTATTTCCAGATGGGCATTGCGGAAGCAAACATGATCTCCACCGCCGCAGGATTGGCACTGACCGGTCACGTAGCCTATGCCAGCAGCTTTGCGGTGTTTGCCAGTGGACGCCCCTATGATCAGATTCGTTCCTCCGTTGCTATCCCGCGTCTCAATGTGAAAATTTGCGGTTCATCCGCTGGCCTCTCTGACTTCGGCGATGGTAAAACACATCAATCGATAGACGATATTGCTTTGATGCGGGTATTGCCCAATATGAAGGTGTTTTCCCCCGCGGATTATTATGAGACGAAGAAAATTGTAAAAGCAATGGCAGAAATTGACGGGCCTTGCTATATCCGGCTTAATCGCAATGCTATTCCTGCCGTGACCGAGGAAAATGCGCCTTTTGAGTTTGGAAAAGTCAGCCAGGTGCGCGATGGCAATGATGCAGTCATTTATGCCACCGGTTATATGGTTTATCAGGCACTTGAAGCAGCAAAAACTTTGGAAGCTGAAGGGATTTCTACCCGCGTTGTCAACATTCATACGATTAAGCCTTTGGATGTCGAAGGTGTACAGACGACAGCTAAAGGTATGAAGGGTGCTGTTACTATTGAGGAAGCCAGCGTAATCGGCGGCATGGGATCGGCAGTGTGTGAAACTCTTGCTGAAAGCCCGGCAGAGAGCCGTGTAAAAGTATTACGTATGGGCATTGCGGATTGCTTTGGTACCTCCGCCCAATCTTACGAAGAATTGTTGGTGGAATATCATCTGATGCCGCAGGATATCGCGCAGCGTGTTCGAGAGGCGATCATCTGATTTCTCAATTGAAGGGAGCGAAAATCCATGAAAATTGGTTTTATTGGTTTGGGTATTATGGGTAAGCCCATGGCAAAAAACCTGGTCAAGGCTGGTTATGATGTGATCGTTGCTGACAAATTTGCACCTGGCGCAGTAGAAGAACTTGTTGCTTGCGGCGCGAAAGCTGGATCATCGAATATGGATGTCGGTTCACAGGCAGATATTGTGATCACAATGGTTCCCAATTCCCCCCATGTGAAAGAAGCTCTGTTTGGTGAAGATGGTGCGGCAAAGGCCATGAAAAAGGGTGCCATCGTTCTGGATTGTTCTTCGATTAATCCCATTGCTTCGCGTGAAATCTATGCCGAGCTGGAAAAACAGGGAATTGAAATGTTGGATGCTCCTGTATCTGGCGGTGAACCCAAAGCCATTGACGGCACGTTGGCCTTTATGGTAGGCGGTAAGCAAGAGGTATTCGATCAATGTAAAGATATTCTGGCAAAAATGGGCTCATCTGTTGTTCGTTGCGGTGAGATTGGAGCGGGTAATGTAACAAAGCTCTGCAATCAGACCATTGTTGCCGTGAACATCGCCGCCTTGGCTGAGGCCATGCAAATGGGACAGATGTGCGGTGTGGAACCGCAGAAAATCTATGAGGCTATTAAAGGCGGTTTGGCTGGATCGACTGTCATGAACGCCAAAGCGCCGATGATGATGGATCAGAACTTCCAACCCGGCTTCCGTATCGACTTACATATCAAGGATCTGAACAATGTGGTAGACGCTGCCAAAACGGTTGATGCTCCCATCCCATTGACGCAAACGGTGTTGGAAATGATGAAGATACTGCATCACGACGGCAATGGGAGCTATGATCACAGCGCGCTGCTGAAATACTATCAGAAACTGTCTGGTGAAACCCTCCATCATTAAACTCCTTGTGCCTAAATATGGTGGAAAACACCGTATTTAAATATTGGTTTTCCAAAGGAAACCAAAAAAGAAAGGAAGGAATCCCCATGAAGAAACTCGCTTTGTTCCTGGCCCTGGTGATGATCGCCTGCACTTGCCTGACTGGCGCGCTGGCGGAAGAAGACATTCTGGTAACCTGGTGGGGCAACCAGACTCGCAATGAGCGCACGCATGACGCGCTGATGCTCTTCGCCTCTGAGCATGAAGGCGTTACCTTCACCGAAGTGCCCAATTCCTGGGCCGACTACTGGAAAAAAGTCGCCGCCGACGCGCAGGGCGATACGCTGGATGTGATCCAAATGGACTATCAGTATCTTAATCAGTATTCTGAAAGCAGTCTGCTGCTGGATCTGACCCCCTATGTGGAAAGCGGCGCGCTGAAGATCGACGATGTCAATGAAGGCATCGTGAACTCCGGTAAAGTGGATGGCAAGCTCTATGCAGTTTGCATCGGCGTGAACGCTCCCGCTCTGCTTTACAATAAGACCGTGCTGGATGCTGCCGGTATTGCTGTAAAGGATAATATGACCCTGGACGAATTCCTGGCTCTGTGCCGTGAAGTTTACGAAAAGACCGGCTACAAAACCAATATCGGCTATGGCACGGACATGGTGTTTGGCTATATCCTGCGCGGCTATGGCATCAACCTGTTTGAAGACGGCAAGCTGAATATCACCAAGGAAGATGCTGAAAGATTCTTCTCCCTGTATGAAACCGGCATCAAAGAAGGCTGGCTGCTGGGCAGCGAGGTGTTCGCTGAAACGGCTGTTGGCACTGTGGAGCAGGATCCCATGGTCTATGGCTCTGACCCTGCCTACATGAGCTGGTGCGCCTTCTTCTGGTCCAACCAGGTGACTGCTATGCAGAACGCTGCTCCCGAAGGCGTCGAAATCGGTATTACCACCTGGCCTTCTCCCGATCCTGTGAAATCCAACTACCTCAAGCCCAGCCAATTCTTCTCCGTGGCCGCCAAGACCCAGCATGCCGATACCGCTGTGGCCGTTGTGGATTTCTGGACGAATTCTGTTGAAGCCAACAAGATCTTGCTGGGCGAGCGCGGCATCCCCGCCTCTGCCGCTACCGCTGATGGCATCGCCGATCTGCTGGATGCAAGCAACCAGAAGGTTGTTGCCTATATCAACAACGTGGTGAGTCCCAACTCCTCTGACGTACCTGCCGCTGATCCCGCCGGCGCCAGCGAATTCTACAACCTGGTAGATGAATTGCAGGAAGCCATCTGTTACGGCGCAATGAGCGCTTCTGACGCCGCTGCTCAGCTGATTTCCGACTGCCCCGCCAATCTGAAATAAGCAAGTTCTATACGGGGAGCGAAGCCGGAAGGCTTCGCCCCCTTTCTGATTCACGATTCGATATTTTCCCTGACTCTCGCCGAATGCGGCATCCCAATGCAATGAACGTAAGCCAATTCTTTTGAATGACCAGCACATATAGCTACTGTTAAGCAATGACATGCCCTTGAAGGGAGGATCATTCATGACACAAATCGCTATAAAAAAGCATAAAAAAACGTTCCGACAAAAGCTCAATGAAGAGCATATTGCGGGCATGATCTGCACAGCGCCATTTACCATCGGTTTTCTGATGTTCATGATCGTTCCCATGCTGATTTCCGCATATTATGCCTTCTGCGATTTCAATATCCTCCAGCCTGCGACTTTCACTGGCCTTGACAATTTCAAGGTCATGTTCGCTGATTCAAAATTCTGGAAATCCCTGGGCGTTACATTCTATTTTGCTTTCGTTTCCGTACCGCTCAGATTAGTGTTTGCCCTGATCGTCGCCATGATTCTGTTAAAAACCAGCAGAGCCACAGCGTTTTATCGGGCTGCGTATTATTTGCCCTCTATCATTGGCGGCTCCGTTGCTGTCGCGATTCTGTGGAAGCGCATGTTTGCCATCGATGGAACGATCAACGTGTTGCTGCGCAGAATAGGTATTGATTCAAAGGTAGCGTGGCTGGGCCGAACTGATACGGCGATCTGGACATTGATTATTCTTTCCATTTGGCAGTTTGGATCCTCTATGCTGATATTCCTGTCTTCGTTGAAGCAAATTCCCACCACGCTGTATGAAGCGGGTCAGATTGACGGCGCAAATGCAGGAAAACGTTTTTTCAAGATTACACTACCCTTATTGACGCCTACGATTTTTTTCAATCTTGTCATGCAGATGATCAACGGTTTCCTGGCCTTTACACAATGCTACATAATTACACAGGGTAAGCCTTTGAATTCTACGCTGTTTTATACCGTGTACATGTATCAGCAATCGTTTGAATACTACAAGGCTGGATATGGCGCTGCGCTCGCCTGGGTCATGTTGATCATTATTGGTTTATTTACGGGATTGCTCTTCGCTACAAAACGCTTTTGGGTCTATGAGGAGTGATGGATATGAAAACGAAGAAAATCATCGGACGCAGTATCTATCATATTCTTGTGTGTGGCTTTGCCTTTGTGATGATCTATCCGCTTTTGTGGATGATTCTGAGCTCTTTTAAGCCGACCAATACGGTATTCACATCTGCACAAGAGCTCCTTCCTCGCACCTGGACCCTTGAAAACTACGCAAATGGATGGAAGGGCTTTGCCAATGTCAGCTTCGGAAGGTTTTTCCTCAACTCCTTATTCATTTCAGTTATGGCAACGTTAGGGACGCTTGCTTCCTCCTCCATTGTGGCTTACGGCTTCGCCCGTTTGAAGTTCAAGGGACGCAGCATTCTTTTCTCTGCCATGCTGGTGACTATGATGTTGCCTGCGCAAGTGCTGATGATTCCGCAGTACATTTGGTATCAGAAGCTGGGCTGGGTAGGCAACTATCTTCCATTGATCGTTCCTTATTGGTTTGCCATACAGGGCTTCTTCGTTTACCTGATGACCAACTTTATCGGCGGAATTCCCAAGGATTTGGATGAAGCGGCAAAGATTGACGGTTGCTCGACCTATGGGATCTTTTTCTGGATTATTCTCCCACTGATTGTTCCCGCGTTGATCACGGGCGGCATTTTCTCTTTCATCTGGCGCTGGGACGATTTCCTGTCTGCCCTTCTTTATGTCAGCAAGACGGAAACATATCCTGTCAGTCTTGCGTTAAAGCTGTTCAGCGATCCCAGTTCCTCCTCAGACTATGGCGCGATGTTTGCCATGTCCACTCTCTCCATCCTTCCTGTCGTGCTGATTTTCATTACGCTTCAGAAATATCTGGTGGAGGGAATCGCCACCTCCGGCTTAAAGGGATAATGCAATAAACGTATTCTATATCCAAAATGAAGGAAGATGGAGGATCATACCATGATTTTCGAAAAGAATCCACGGGCAAAGGAACTGAAAGTCGCATATATCGGCGGTGGCTCCCGCGGATGGGCCTGGGGCTTCATGATGGATTTGGCTATGGATGAGGCCATGTGCGGCACCGTTCGTCTCTATGATATTGACCGCCCGGCTGCGGAACGCAACAAAATCATTGGAAATAAAATCAGCGCACATCCTGATGCTGTTTCCCGGTGGGAATATGAGGTCAGCGACTCCTTGCAGGATGCGCTGACAGGTGCTGATTTTGTGGTGATTTCCATTCTGCCCGGCACCTTTGAAGAAATGCGCTCCGACGTGCATCTGCCTGAACGGGTTGGCGTATATCAGCCTGTGGGTGATACGGTTGGTGCAGGCGGCTTTATGCGGGCTATGCGCACCATTCCCATGTATGTAACGATTGCCGAGGCGATCCGTGATTATGCGCCGGATGCCTGGGTCATCAATTATACCAACCCTATGTCATTGTGCGTCAGAACGCTGTACGAGGTTTTTCCTGCTATTAAAGCTTTCGGCTGCTGCCATGAAGTATTTGGGACACAGCGGTTGATGTGCGCCATGCTGAAAACCGAGGAAGGCATTGAAGGGGTAAAGCGACAGGATCTGTATACCACCGTCACGGGCATCAACCATTTTACCTGGCTGACCCGTGCAAGCTACAAAGGGATCGATTTGATGCCCATGTATGCTTGTCTTGCGGACAAGTATTACGAAACCGGCTATGATGAAGGCGGCGACAGGAACTGGATGAACTCTCACTTTAACTGTGCGCAACGGGTGAAGTTTGATCTGTTCCGCAGATATGGCGTGATTGCTGCCGCAGGTGACCGCCACCTTGCGGAGTTTACAGCGCCATGGTATACTTTGAATCCAGAGGTGGTTCGGACGTGGAAATACAGCCTGACTACCGTGGACTGGCGTATAAAGGATCTGCATGACAGATTGCAGCGTTCCGATGATCTGATCAGCGGCAAAGAGGAATTGGTGCTCAAGCCGTCCGGCGAGGAAGGCCATCTGCTGCTAAAGGCGGTGCTGGGATTGGGCGATTTGGTATCTAATGTTAATATTCCAAACCGAGGCCAGATCCCCAATCTTCCCCTGGGCGCTGTGGTGGAAACCAATGCACTGTTTGGCAGGGATCGTATTGAACCTGTTTACGCCGGAACAATGCCGTCTAACATTCTTCCTTTGGTGGCACGGCATATCTATAACCAGGAAAATACGTTGATTGCCGCTTTGCACTGTGATCGTAAGCTGGGTTTCACTACCTTCATGAATGATCCGCAAATGGCCTCTGTTACGGTTTCTGACGGTCAAAAACTGTTTGATGATATGCTGGAAAACCAGCGTGCTTATCTTCCCAAAGAGTGGTTCAGATGATTGCCTGATTACAAGCCGGGAACGGGACATTCGTTCCCGGCTTCTCTGTTTTATCCTTCAAAGCAGTTATTGAGAGGAGTACTTCCATGACTTATCAGGAAATTGCTGGACGAGTATTGTCAATGCTGAAACAAGCTGACGGCAATGACCCTTCTAACTGGCATTTGACAATGAATAATTGGGAGTGGCCTACGGGTGTTGCATTATATGGAATATATAAAACATATTAGCAAACGGGCGATCCGGCCATTTTGGATTATTTGACATCATGGTATGATAATATGTTGAATCGTTCTGAACAACCCAAGCGAAATGTAAATACTGTGGCCCCAATGCTGACATTGGTTTGCTTGTATAAAGAAACTCAGGAAGATTCCTATCTCCCTGTGATTGAAAGCTGGATCACATGGGTCATGCAGGAAATGCCACGCACCGAGTTTGGCGGGCTTCAGCATTGTACCGCCTGGAATAAGCATTATCAGCAGCTATGGTGTGATACATTATTTATGACATGTCTTTTCCTGGCAAAAGCCGGCGTGGTATTGAATCGACCAGAATTGATTGAGGAAAGCGAATACCAGTTTCTTCTCCATATCCGTTATCTCCAGGAAAAGATCACGGGTTTATTGTATCATGGCTGGACATTTGACCGTCGGAACAATTCTGGCAACGCTTTTTGGGCTCGTGGAAACGCTTGGTTTACGGCCGCTGCCGTGGAATTATTTGATATCACCAAACGAGACAACGCTGCCATGCGAATGATACACATGGCTTGGCTCGATCAGGTGAACTCTTTATGGAAGTATCAGCGTGTCAATGGGCTGTTTACCACATTGATTGACGTGGAGGAAACCTATTGCGAAACAAGTGCGACTGCGGCGATCGCATATGGCGTCCTTAAAGGAATTCGCATGGCATGGCTTCCAATCGAAAAGTATCAAGAGATGGGGATGCTGTCTGCGAATGCTGTTTTGGATCAGATCGATGAAAACGGTACGGATCAAGGCGTTTCTGGCGGAACAGGAATGGGACACACTTTGTAGCACTATAAAGATATTATCGTTACGCCAACGGCCTATGGACAAGGATTGACTTTCTTAATGCTCACTGAAATGATGCTTCTGGAGCAAAAAACATAATGTGCGTCAAAATCATTTGTGTCGGTGAGAGCAGAATGGAGGAAGCGTATGAAACTATTGTTTGCATCTGATTCATTCAAAGGAAGTCTCACCAGTGCGCAAACACTTCAGCTTTTAAAGCAGGCTGCGATATATGTATTCGGATCTTGCGAAACAGTTGGTTTACAAGTGGCCGATGGCGGTGAGGGAACGGTTGATGCCATTCTTCACGCAGAAAAAGGCGAACGAATAACCGCCTGCGTGCATGACCCGTTGATGCGAACAATCAGTGCTGATTACGGGATATTTGACTGTGGAAAAGCAATCATTGAAATGTCCGCGGCTTCCGGACTTCCATTGGTTGAAGAGAATCTGCGGGACCCCCGGAATCCTTCCACCTTCGGAACAGGCGAATTGATATTAGACGCATTGGCACATGGGGTGAAGAAAATCTATATTGCCATTGGCGGCTCTGCGACAAATGATGGCGGGATCGGGTGTATGCAGGCACTTGGCATGCATTTCCTCGATCAGCACAGGAATCCGCTGGCGGGAACAGGCAGCAACCTTGGCAGGATCGCCCATATTGATTCCACAGGTTTGGATCAGAGACTGCAGGATTGTTCCATCACGATCCTGTCGGACGTGATGAATCCGCTGTGCGGTGAAAAAGGCGCAACTTTCGTTTATGGAAAACAGAAAGGTGCTACGCCTGAAATCCTGGAAGAATTGGAAAAAGGTATGCTCAATTACAATCAGATAATACAGCAGGAGTACGGCATAGATTGCTCGGCAATACCAGGCGCGGGTGCAGCAGGTGGCCTCGGCGCAGCCTTAAAAGTGTTTTGTAATGGCACTATGAAATCAAGAATAGAAACCGTGCTTGGATTTGATACATTTTGACAGCTATCTTAATAGCGTTGACCTTGTTGTAACCGGAGAAGGCAGGACTGATGGGCAGAGCTGCTATGGCAAGGTTATACAGGAAGTCGGTATGCGGGCAAAAGCCAAAGGAATACAAGCAATTTGCTTATCCGGTTCCATGGGTGAAAATGCAATGGACATATTTGATTATGGTATCAGTTCGATCATGACAACAGTAAATGCTCCCATGTCATTGCAAGAAGCAATTTCTAATGCAGTGCTATCCGAATGTTTCGACTCATTCAAACTGGAATGAAAATCAAAAACGAATCAGTATGAAAACTATGGGGGAATCAAACGCTATGGTAAAGCTTTTTGAAATCGAAACCCAAACAAATAAGCATAACATGGCGAAGTGTGTATGCTATGATGACCGCATTGTGCTGTCAAAACATTATACTGGCGGCTTTCATCTTTTCGAGTTATATACATATCATAACGAAGAGAAAACAATCTGGATTAAGGATATTGGACAATTTGTTATTTCAGGCGGTGCGGGGAGAAATGATGATGCCACAAATTCTCAAAGACGCTATATACAGATGTTTATGAAAGGCGAAAAGAATAAATCGATTGATGAGCTATGTCAAGTTAACATGATGATTGCCGTCAACCATTCTCTTGACCATAATTCGATTTATTTCTCCAATTATCAAAAAAAAGACTTGGAGAAAATATATCAGTCTGTTTTTCGGATTCAAAAATACATTGCTGAGCATCATTGAAATTGACAATAAAACATGGAATACATCTCTCTCTCATCTCTTGTGTTTTTCCTTTTTTGTGATAGAATGAATGAGTTGCTTATGAAGCTAACAAAGGAGTGGGCGCATGTCTGAGTACAAAGCTTTGAACAATATCGCATATGAGCACTTAAGGGGTATGATATATAATTGTGAATTTGAGTTTGGAAAAATCTACAGTGAAACGAAACTGGCAGCACAGATATCTATTTCCAGAACCCCCATGCGGGATGCGCTAAACAAACTGGCGCATGAGCGATACATCGATATTTTGCCCAACAGAGGCTTTTCGCTTCATACCCCAAGCCAAGCCGACATCAATGAGGCATATCATATTCGTCTGATGATCGAAAGTTATTGTGCTGGCATCGTTTCCACTGATTATCCTACTGATCATGCGATTACGACTATCACTCGCATGGAGGAAGCATTACAGCAGCAGCATCGTCTTTTAGAAAATGATGAGGCTTACAATATCAGCCAATTTTGGCTTGATGATCTTGCTTTCCATAAAGCATTGCTCGAACATCTTAATATCTTATCTCTGATTCAACAGTATGAAAGCGTTATGTATATTTTCATGCCTCATCATCTGATTCGGGATCCCAGCATTCACGAAAAGGATTCCTCCGTGTTTGAACGGCATCGCAGCACCCTCATCGAGCATAATAATATAATTCAGGCATTAAAAAGCAAAGACAGAAATAATACCAGATCCGCAGTGTATACACATATCGATTCCAGCGTGAAAGCGCTCATTTTACGAATGAAGAAGGATCAAAAAACGATTGATAGCTCAATCAAAGGTGTATAACTCCTTCGCTTGCATTACTGAGATGAATGACTTTGATTGTGTTGATTGACATAAAAACAAAGGGGCTGTCTCAAAATGATCTGAGAGGATCATAAGAGACAGCCCCTCTTCTACTGAAAGTCAGCGATTATTCAGCAAAAGTCAGCGATTTTGTGAACGATTTGGCAATAATACCATCAGTCTGAAAGGCAAGAAAGAGTTCCGTGTTGAAAAGTTCAGTCAAATAACTCGAGCAGAAGTAGATGATCTAGATAAGTACGATAAAAACCATACATACTATTTACTTGCACACACAGCAGGGATCGTGAAGCAGATCAGCCGGTCTACAACTTCAAGTCCGGAAAGTGAGGAGCGAATCACAGCGCTCCTTTTTTTATTGCAGGAGGCTGAAGAAGAGCTGACATGGGAGCAAACAATTCTCTGACTTCGCAACTTTTTTGCCGGGAAGCGGTTCAAAGGCTGTGTTATCTTATACTTGCCGAAAGGCAAAAAGCACGGACAGCGGGAAATGGTCACGGAGTAGGTTCGGGGTTCGGCTCCTGAAGAGGTTACTACTATGGCCAAACAGGTAAGGTTCCGCACTTTTAATGCGGACATTCAGAGTTCGAGTCTCTGAAGACGCACCATTATGCATCTGTAACTCAACCGGGAGAGTAACGGTCCCTTAAACCGTGAGGAGCAGGTTCGAAGCCTGTCAGGTGCACCATTGAAAGGCACGTACAGCAAAAAAATGCAAATACCTTTTAAGTATTCGGAACGGTCCCGCTTAAGTGCGGCCGCTTCCAGCAGATCAGCGTGCCTTGTTTTATCAGAAAAAAGGGGAAAGGAGGGAATATCATGCTGTTTTTTCTGAAGAAGATCGCAGACAGGACTGTTACCGAGAATGGCGCGGTTACTCCGCGCACCACCGGTTCTGACTGTCTGGATCTGTTTGCGACCATTGGAGCGCTGCGCACGCAGAGCAAAGCTGAGATCGAGAATCGTTTCCTGCGGGCCTATGTCGAGAATCCGGATCTGGCAATGAAGATTCTCTTCTATGCCCGTGACATCCGGGGAGGTCTTGGCGAGCGGACTGTATTCCGTACGATTCTCAGGGGGCTGGCAGAAAATGAGAAGACTGCTTTGGTACGCAATCTCTCATACATTGCAGAGTATGGCCGCTGGGATGACCTGCTTGTCCTGCTTGACACGCCTGCGGGCCGGGAGGCAGAGGCTGTGCTGTACCAGCAGTTTCTGGCAGATATGAAGGCTCTTGAACATGGTGAGTCGGTTTCTCTGCTCGGCAAGTGGCTGCCTTCCGTAAATGCTTCCAATTCGGAGACTGTTCGGAGGGCAAAGCAGCTTTCTCGTGCATTCGGCATGAATGATGCACAGTACCGCAAGGCGCTGTCTGCACTGAGGGCAGAGATTCGCATCATTGAGAACAGCCTTCGTGAGCGCGACTACACGTTTGATTATGCAAAGCAGCCATCCAAGGCAATGTTCAAGTACCGCAGGGCTTTTCTGCGGAATGATTATGAGCGGTATCAGACGTTTATGAATAAGGTGAAGGCCGGCAGGACTGTGCTTCATACCGGCACGCTGATGCCCTATGAGATTGTGGCTTCCGCATATGAGGCGCGGGAGGATGAGCGCGAGGCTCTGAACGTGACCTGGTCTGCACTGGAGGACTATACCGGCGGTGAGAACGCACTTGTTGTGGCGGATGGCTCCGGCTCCATGTACTGGTATGGCAATCCGAGGCCCGCTGTGGTAGCACAGTCCCTGGCGATCTTCTTTGCAGAGCGGATTCATGGCGCGTTTCATAACCACTTTATCACTTTCTCGATGACGCCGCGGCTTGTGGAGATCAGGGGCAGGGATATTGTGGAGAAGGTCCGGTACTGCCGTTCTTTCGATGAGTGCGCCAATACAGATCTGCAGGCAGTGTTTGAGCTGATCCTGAGGGCAGCGGTTGAAAACCATGTACCCCAGAAGGAACTGCCATCAAGGCTTTATATTGTCTCTGACATGGAGTTTGACATATGCGCAAAGAACGCATCTCTGTCAAACTTTGAGCATGCAAAGCAGCTTTATGCGCAAAACGGCTACAGGCTGCCGCAGGTGGTATTCTGGAATGTCCAGTCACGGAACGAGCAGCAGCCCGTGAAGATGAATGAGCAGGGCTGTGCACTGGTTTCCGGCTGTACGCCTCGCATCTTCTCCCAGGTCATGTCCGGCGAGATGGATCCTTACACCAACATGATGAATGTCATCGGCGGTGAGCGGTATGCAAAGATCAAGGCTGGCTGAAATGCAGATGCGTTAACGCCAGCCAACCGAAAAGGAGGATGGTACGATGTACGCGCAAACTGCATATCCGGTCATTGATCTGGCGGAGACCGGCCGCTGCATTGAACGGCAGCACCGTCGGGCCGGACTGACCGTGCGGGACCTGCAGGACTATTTCGGGTTTGAGTACCCGCAGGCCATATACAAGTGGCAGCACGGCGAGTGCCTGCCCACGGTGGACAACCTGCTTGCCCTGGCCAGGCTCCTGCGGGTGTCCATGGAAGACCTCCTGGTGTATGAGGACCAGGGGGTCTCTCATTTTTTGGCAGAGGATACCTCATGGTCTGGCTGCCGATTATACCGGGTGGATCATGAAGGCGTGTGGAATATGGAGAAAACCTGCACACCTGAAAGTTCAGCATTCAACTACAGGTTTAATGACAGACTGGATTGTCGGTGTTATCCTATGCACGTCGACAGGGAGAAAGGACAAAACCTCCTCCCCCGGCAGGAGCCCGACAGGGCTCAAGCACCTTGACAACTACAGAAAGAAATGTCGTCTCAGCATAAAGCACCATGTGTGGAAGCAGGAGAAGAAATCAGGCGACGGCTATCCAAACGCCTAAGGGGAAGGATGCACCCCCCAGGCCAGGAGAAAAAGGATTTCCGGAACACCGGTCTGCGAACCGAACGGAAACCACGCCCAGCACCGGCAAGGATAGCGAGACAGGAGCGGGCAAGCACACGGCCTGTCTGCCAGGCACAGGATGGAACGAAGGGACAATCGTTCCGTGCCAGCGCAAGCAAGATTGTCCAGAAAAAAATGATTCGTCTGGGGACGGCGGATGCTCATCCGTCCCGGCGGCTTGACCTTATACCATCCACACAAACACGAACGCGCTTTGGGCAGACGGGCCTGCAGGAGATCATCCGATAACATCCTTCTACATTTGCAACTTTTGATTATCTATCATTTTGAATGCGGGCGTCCGTTATCAGATAGTCTGCCCATTTCATAAGGAGGAAAGCGAATGACTGAACAGTTTCACGCGCTTCTCCTGAGCGAACTGCGCATGGTGTCCTATCAGCCGGGCAATTTGGCTGAAATGACGGATGATATGCTGTGCGAAGCAGTCACGGTGAATGAGAATCTGCAGTCCCTGGGCTTTACCCTGCGGCCCGCCGATATTCTGCGGCTGTCCGTGAGCCCCTCCCTGGAAGGGTTCTATGAGGCGGTCAAGGCCCTGGTGCCCAATGTGAAGGACAAGCCCATGTATCCCGGTTTCCCCCAGCAGGTGATGGAAATGGACGAGGCCGAATTCCGGCTGCATCAGATGATCCATTACTTCACCACCTACGGCCTGGAGAGCTTGCTGGGCAAGGAAGCAAGCAAGGGCTGGCTGCCGGATGACAACGGCCCCCAGCGCACGAAGAAGGACTCGGCCCTCATGGCCTGCCGGGTCATTGACCTGGTGGCAGCGCAGAAAGCGCCCATCGCGGTGTTCAAAGCGCTGCTGAACCGCCGGGAGCGGCTCACCAATCCGGAGCTGGAGCTGGCGCTGGAATGCGCGCCACTGTGCACAGCTGAGCAGATGCGGGGATTGAAGGTGCGCTTCAAGGAAAACCTGGAGCTTTTGTTCCCGCTGCTCATGGGCCTTTCCGACCGGAACACCGCGCTGCTGACGCTGCACGCGGTGTGCGCCCACACGGGCGACGTGTTCCGCTGCGCTCGGGATTACCTGAGCGAAAAGCGCTGGCACCTGACCACCAGCGAAAAGAAGCTGCTGGTGAAGCTGCTGGAAAGCTACACGGTGGGCAATCTGTGCACGAACATGATGCAGTCCCTGCATCTGCGGGAGCGGAACCTGCTTGTCCTGCAGCATTTGGACTACAACCAGTATTCCCGCAGCCCCCAGCACAAGGAGGCCGTGCGCGCCCTGCGCAATGGCGAACTGCTGTCCTGGCACGGCATAGGCGAAACGCTGCTCCGGGATCACAGCCCTGAAGCGCTGGCGCACTACGCCGAGCGGCCCGGCTTCATGCTGCGCATGATCAACCGGCTGCTGAGCCTGGATTACAGCCAGGAATCCATCGAGGAAGCGCTCCTTCCCCATGCGGGCATGATCAGCGGTCATCTCACTGTCAAGACCATCCGCACGCTGATGAAGCGCAGCGGGGAAATGGAAGAAAAGCACCGCCGGGCAATAGACGCCTGCCAGCAGAAATATTGGCAGGAGCAGCACAGCATGGCGCCAAGATATGCGGAAATGTGCGAACGGCTTAAGCAGGGAGCTGACAAACGGCGAAATGAGGCTGCCTGGAAATGGCGGGATGAGCCGGAGAATCAGGCCCGGGAGCATGCTTATAGGCCTATGGAAGAGCTGCAAAAGAGCCTGGAAGCCAAGGTAAAGGAATGGAGCAGATGGGAGCGCATCCTAAAGCGGATCGCCGACTTGCCCCGGGCTCCCAAGCGCGCGTGGATCCGCAAGAGCGCCAACGCCGATCTGAGCGAGGACCTGTATGTGTTGGCGTTCCGGGATAGCCCGGAGGAGCTAAAGGAAAAAGCAGACCGCCTGGAAAAAGAAGCCAGGGAGCTGCAGGCGAAAATCGAGCAGGCGCGGGCGGAAGGTGACCGGCAGTACCGGGAAGCCTGCGTGGCGATCGAAGCCCGCTATGCGGAGGAGCTGGAAGCCATCGACGCCTGGGAAAAGAAGCGTCGGGAAAACCTGGAGCAGGATTTTGCCTGGGAGGTCGCCCGGTACGGCGAAGCCATGCGCACCCTTCCCGCAAGGCGGGATGCGGAACTGGCCGCGCTGGAGAAGCGCCATGCAGCCGAGCTGCGGGCCGCGCGGCATGACGCCGAGACCGTGGAGGTGCTAAAATCGCCGTTCAAGGCGCACTTCCGGCAGGCGGAAACGAAGCTGAAAGGCAAGCGGGTCTATCTGGATATGGACCAGTTCGACCTGGCCCATTCCACCCTGGAAACCGAGGATCGCTCCCAGGACGGCGGCTACATCCGCAGCGGGATTTCCTTTAGGATTCCCAAAGAGGCAAAGTTCGTCCGGTTCTTCGTGTACTGGAACGATCCGCATCGGGTGGATGTGGACCTGCACGCGGCCGGCAAAACCACGGAAGGCGAAGACCTGCATGTGGGCTGGAACGCGGACTTCCGCAGCGGCGGCGTGGTACACTCCGGGGACGTGACCCACAGCGATGCGGCGGAATATATCGATATCGATCTGTCCGCCCCAATCCGGGAGATTTACGCCAACGTGAATCTGTTCTGCGGCAAGCATTCCTTCAAGGGCATCGAGACCTGCTATGTGGGCCTGATGGCGGTGGATCAGATCGGCAAGGAGATCAGGCATTACGAGCCGGCCAACTGCTTCTTCACCCACGCCCTGACCCAGAACACCAACAACCTGTTCTACGGCATCATCGACGTGCAGAACCGGTTCGTGCGGTTCGTGGGCCAGCCAAATCAGAACGGCTGGGGAGACTGGACCAGCCGGCCTGCCATAGAAGCGGCGGAAGCAATGTTCTCTCTCAAGGATTATCTGAACTGCGTCCTGGAAGGGCAGCAGGCGGAGCTGGTGAAGAATTGGGAAGACGCCGACGTGATTCTCACCATGGCCAAGAGCCTGGATGAGAATGCCGTCAGCCTGGTGGACAACAATTTCTTTCTGGAATGTTAATTTCCTATCAGGGCCGCAGCAATTCCAAGTGAAATGCTGCGTTTTTTTCTTTTGCTGTTATTCCGTAAGCGTAAAATAGAGTAACGGTGACTAGTGATAAGATGTTAGCAAGAGAAAAGACCAGATGCAGTATGCCGATTTCAGAAAGAGAGGATATCCGGTTGGCAGTGGCGCGCAGGAAAGTGCAAACAAATATGGGATGCGAGACCGAATGACGCTGCAGGGACAAAGGTGGAAGAAAGAGGCCAGGGAGTTCTCTCATTGAAGTGCAGATATGAAAGCGACACATGGAATACTGTTGAAAAACTTCTTTTTGATCATTTTGGCATTCCAATTGCTAAAGTCGGGGGTTTCACTTGTGACTTGTATACTGTACCCATAACAGTGGACACGAAAGATTTTAGGCATCCACAAGCAAAAGTAAATAATATAACAAAAAAAGCCGCTTGCGGCGCAGAGCTCGCAAACGACTCTATGGTGCACCCAACAGGATTCGAACCTGTGGCCTTTTGATTCGTAGTCAAACGCTCTATCCAGCTGAGCTATGGGTGCTTGTTCCTGCGGAACAGTGTGTATTATAGCTCAGCCTTCTCCCATTGTCAACCATAAAAATCAAAAAATAAAATTGGGGATATTTGCAACAGTTTTGAAATGCTTCAAACAATTACACAAACATTCCGGCAACTTTTTTAAGCACTTTTTATGCTTCCGGCAGTCTGGAAATACTGTTTCTCAGTGTATCTGCCAGTCTGGAAAGTTCTTCTGCCTCCTGTGCTGAGATGGTATCCGGTTTAGTCGCATGGACCTTCTTTTTTAGGGCCGCAATCTCTTCCTTAACCTGTTTCTTCAACTCTTTATCCGCATCTTTTGCCTTTGCAATCTTCTGTTCGGATTCGAATATCAGACTCTCACATTCGTTCCGGATTTCACCAGCCCGTTTCCGTTCTCTGTCCCAGGCTTCATACTGTTTTGCGTCCTCCATTGCACGGCGAATTTCCTCTTCGCTCATATTAGAGGTCGAAGAAATGGTAATCTCCTGGGATTTGCCAGTGCCCAGATCCTTAGCCGACACCTTCACAATGCCATTGGCATCAATTGCAAAAGTTACCTCAATCTGAGGCACTCCTGCCATCGCAGGACGGATGCCCTTGAGGCGGAAATTTCCGAGGAGCTTATTGTCTCTTGCGTAGTGTCTTTCTCCCTGGAGGACTTTGATATCCACAGAAGTCTGAAACGGAGCTGCTGTTGTGAAAATCTGACTATGCTTTGTTGGAATGGTGGTGTTTCGGTCTATGAGCTTGGTTGCTATGCCGCCCACCGTTTCAATGGACAGGGAAAGCGGAGTTACGTCCATCAGAATGACGCTTTGAGAAGCAGACGTGCTCACTACCATACCGCCTGCATTCTGTCCTGCCGAAAGCTTATCTCCTTCCAGCGCGGCACCCATCGCAACGCATTCATCCGGGTTCAGTGTTTTGGAAGGATTTTTGCCTGTCAGTTTACGCACCAGCTCCGTCACAGCAGGCATCCGGGTACTGCCGCCCACCAGAAGCACCTGGGAAAGCTGACCCATCTGCAACGCGGCATCCGTCATGACCTGAGATACAGGACCGGCAGTACGTTCCAGGAGATCTCTGGTCATCCCTTCAAACTGGGCTCTGGTGATCCTCATATCCATATGTACCGGGCCATCTTTGCCCTGTGATAAGAATGGCAGGGTAATCTCCGTCATCATCTGGGACGAGAGTTCCTTTTTTGCTTTTTCCGCTGCTTCACGAACGCGGAGCATGGCAGTGGGATCTCTGCGAAGATCTACTTTTTCCGTTTTTTTGAATTCTGTCACAAGATAATCTGTCAGGCGTTCATCAAAGTCATCGCCGCCCAGATGATTATCCCCGCTGGTTGCCAGTACTTCAATCACTCCGTCACCGATCTCAATCAAAGAGACGTCAAAAGTTCCTCCGCCCAGATCGTAAACCAGCACTTTCTGGCTCTGCCCGTGATTGAGGCCGTATGCAAAAGCAGCTGCAGTCGGCTCATTGATAATCCGCAGAACATTCAGTCCGGCGATGCGTCCTGCATCTTGTGTTGCCTGCCGCTGTGCGTCCGTAAAGTATGCCGGGACTGTTATTACCGCCTGATTCACAGATGTTCCCAGATAGTTTTCTGCGTCCATGCGCAGTTTCTGCAGGATCACCGCAGAAATCTCCTGCGGTGTAAAGTCCCGACCATCAATCCGGATTTTTCTGTCACTGCCCATTTCCCGCTTGATCGAAAGGACCGTTCTGTCCGGATTGACGGCCTGCTGCCGCTTTGCAGCTTCTCCTACAATACGTTCTCCTGTCTTTAAAAACGTTACGACACTGGGCGTGGTCCGTCCGCCTTCTGAGTTCGGTATAATTATCGTTTCGCCGTTTTCCATGACGGAAACACAGCTGTTAGTGGTTCCAAGATCAATTCCTATTACTTTGCTCATCATATCGCCCTCCTATTGCATTATGGTGCAAGTGTACCCCATCTTCCCAAAAAAGCAAGGGCTGAAATGTGAAATTTCTGTGAAGTCAATAGACCTTCCCAGCACATTTTCGAAATGCAGGAACAGGAGATTATATACGTGTCAGCGTGCCCTTCAGTCCGGCTGCAGTCAAAGGGGATGAGTATTGAATAATTGAAAATTACTTGCTACAATTGACATCATGCCGGTCTGCGCCGGGGCACGGCATCAGTGCGTGCATCGATTACCGGAGGCACAGCAGCAATGAGGAGTGCGGCCGGGGCATAAGCATTGGATGGTAATGGGGGATTTGCTATGACGCAGGGAGAAATGAATCAACTTGTTCCGCTTAAACTGCGAGAAATAGAAAAAAGCAGCAGTGTGACCGTTTTATATGCGGCAGAATCTGGCAGCCGTGCCTGGGGCGTTGCTTCACCAGACAGTGATTTTGATGTGCGCTTTATCTACAGGAGGCCGCAAACGGAATACCTGAAGCTTGAGGAAAAGCGGGATGTAATAGAAAGCCCCATTGATGCAACATGGGATGTATCGGGATGGGATTTGAGCAAGGCCTTGAGGCTGCTGCATAATTCAAATCCAGGCCTTTATGACTGGATCGGTTCGCCTGTGTGCTATTATGGAGAAGATTTTAAGAGACGAATCATGCCATTGATGCGGGCATACTTCTCAAAGGAGCGCATGCTGCATTATTATCATGAAATTGCATCCAGACATATCAGAGATGTGTTTGATGGAGACCGGGTAAGTCCAAAGAAGTACTTTTATGCGCTGAGGTCCGTTCTTTCCTGCATCTGGATTGAGCGGGAAAACTATGCACCTCCTGTGCTGTTTTCCGAATTGGAGGAGGCGGTTTTACCATGTTTGAGAAAGCCATCGCTGGAATATA
The DNA here is from genome assembly GCA_947167215.1 of uncultured Clostridia bacterium. Classification (GTDB taxonomy): domain Bacteria; phylum Bacillota; class Clostridia; order Christensenellales; family Aristaeellaceae; genus Ventricola. The sequence goes on along the minus strand of CAMVHE010000014.1, from coordinate 31,148 downwards.
TCCTTGAACGGAAGAAAAATGCGCCTGAGAAGGCAAAGATGGAACATGTAGCGGATATTGATCTGTTCCTGAGAGAAGAGAATGAGAAGATAGGTTGTCTTGTTGAGGAAATGCCGAAAGAAGAAAAAAGAGATTGGGATTCTTTGGATGCGTTCTTCCTCTCTGAACTGAACAGGTAACAGGCATGACAGGGAGAAATGGGAATGAAAGATAAAAACATTGAGATGGCAGAAAAGATAGCCGCAGCAGTCTCGCATAAAGGCGGCAGAACCTATTATGTGGGCGGCTATGTCCGTGATCAGCTGCTTGGCCGAGAGAATAAGGATGTTGATATTGAGGTCCATGGAATTTCCGTGCAGTGTCTTGAGGAAATCCTGGATACGCTTGGCGAGCGTCTCACAATGGGAGCCAGCTTCGGCATAATGGGACTGCGTCATTATCAGCTGGATATCGCCATGCCACGGGCAGAAAAGGCTGCAGGCCGCGGACAAAAGGATTTTGAAGTATTTGTAGATCCTTTTGTCGGCGAGAAAAAAGCGGCAGGAAGAAGAGATTTCACCATGAATGCATTGATGCAGGATGTGCTGACCGGTGAAGTTCTGGACTTTTTCGGGGGCAAAGAAGACATTATCCATTGCAGGGTCCGCCATGTAAATGAGCAGTCTTTCGTGGAAGATCCGCTTCGGGTGTTTCGTGCTGCACAGTTTGCTGCACGATTTGGTTTTTCGGTTGAGGAAGAAACGAAAAAAGTCGCCTCTGCTGTAGATACAGGCTCTTTGACCGGAGAACGGATCATGATGGAACTGGAGAAGGCGATGCTGAAAGCAGCGAAACCATCGGTGTTCTTTGAAAATCTCAGACAAATGAATCAGCTGTCTGTCTGGTTCCCGGAGGTTGAAAACCTGATTGGAATACCGCAGAACACCAAATTCCATCCGGAGGGAGATGTATGGACCCATACCATGCAGGTGCTGGATGAAGCTGCGCAAATGAGAGATATGGCGGCGGAGCCGCTTTGGTTTATGCTTTCCGCTCTATGCCACGATTTTGGAAAAGCGGTCGCAACGAGCGAGTGCGACAATGGTATCCACGCCTATGGGCATGAAAAAGCAGGTCTTCCCCTTGTTCAGAGCTTTCTTGGCCGGATCACAACCGAGGTGAAGCTGTCTGACTATGTTATGAACATGACGGAACTGCATATGGAACCAAACCAGAAGGTCAGTATGGGATCGCACATCAAATCTTACATGAAGATGTTTGATCGTTCTGTATGTCCGGAGGACATGCTTCTTCTTGCAAAGGCTGATCACATGGGACGGGTCGGCGGCGGAACGGACCGCGCTGTACTTGCGCAAAAGTATGAGGAAACCGAAGCTTATTTGCATGAAATGCTTGGAGTATATAAGGAAAGAATGAGCCACCCCTATCTCAAGGGAAGAGATCTGATCGAGGCCGGTATGGAACCGGGACCTTTGTTCAGCGAGGCGCTTTCTTATGCGCACAAGCTGCGACTTGCCGGAATATCGAAAGATGAGCAGCTCAGGCAAACCCTGGGGTGGATTCGAACCGCGGAAAAATAACGGGAAGAACCAAAGTACAGCGCCCCCTTCAGGGGCAATGCGGTTTCATCGGCGATGGGGCGATTTCGGCAGGGAAGCATAAAAAGAAAGCCAGCGCCTTTGAGACGCTGGCAAATAGCAGGGTTTTCAGCTCACGCCGAACCACTCTTTTTACGGGTGACAGAAGTTTAATTTGTTCTTGCATGAACTTTCTGACGACGCTGAATTATTGCTTGGCTTTTTTCTGCGCGGGCTTTGCGGACTTGTTGCGGGTCAGGAATGCCCATACACCCCAGGCCGCCAGCAGTACTGCCAGTCCGATGTCGATACCGACCATTGCGTCCTGCCAGATCGGGCGTTTGTAACCGATGATGGTTGCGCCCATGGCGTTGCTGTTGGCTACGGCATACAGAATGTTCTTTGTGGCGTTGCGCAGCAGTGTGATCTGTGTGGCATCGTCGTCTTTATTGAAGGTCTTGGCATCCTGAGTCAGGAACAGGTCGCCGCCTGCGCGGATCATCTCATCTACATGAGTATAGGTGTTAAGGCTGTAGTCCGTGATGACCGGACCTCTGGCGCCCCACTCATTGCGCAGTACTGCGGTCAGCAACGGATAGCTGCCGCCAGCCCAGCGCATGCCGAGACGGTTGAAGGAGGACATCATTCCGTTGACCTTCACATCCGCGTTCTTGACGGACATCTCAAAAGGTTTCAGGTAGATTTCGCGCATGGCCTGTTCATTGGCCCATACAAGGATACCGTTGTATTCACGGTCAGTTTCCTGATCATTCACGGCAAAGTGCTTCACATAGCAGTATACGCCTCTCGAAGCCGCACCTTCAATGACCTTGACGGCAAACTTGCCGGAAAGTACGCTGTCCTCGGAGTAATACTCCCAGTTGCGTCCTGCGAAGGGGGAACGGTGAATGTTGACGGCCGGAGCATACCATCCGGTATAAGGCAGGCCATCCCCTTTTTCATTTCCGATCAGGCCTTCCTCACCGACCAGTTCACCCATGCGCTCGGCCAGTTCTACATTCCAGGTGGCGCCCATGATGCATTCTGCCTGATAGGCACAGGTGTTATAGATGACAGATTCAGAGAGGAAGCTGGTAAAACCGGAGGGTCCGTCTGCGTCGGTGGTCATGGGCTTGTTTACCACACCGTCCAGCCCGTTTACCGGGTTGGTACGGAATGCACCGTAACCCACCAGTGTCTTCATTTCATCCAGGGTGATTTCATTCAGCAGAGTTTCCCAGCGGGGATCTTCATAGTCCACAGAGCCGACGAATTCGCCATTTGCATCGGATAGCATTCCTTTGAGGGAGAGACCGCTGTTGACCGGGTCTCCATAGGTTACCCCGGTTACCTCCCAGGGCTCTCCTGCATCGCTGGCGCTGTACTTACGCTTGATGGAGGCTTTCAGAGCATCCATCAGGGCATCCGTCAGGGTGCGATCGCTGTCGCTGATATAGGCAGTGGGAACAGTGCCGGCGAAATCCTTACGGCTAATGAAGCTTTCATAGGTCCAGTTGCCGAAGATGCCGGCGCTGACATCATCAAACTGATTGGTGACAGCAACTTCCTTGCCCCATTTGTCTTTTTCCTCTGCCATCTGCACGGCTGCGTCCAGATGATAAGAGGCACTTGCTCTGGGCTCATGTGCGTTTGCAGAGACGAATAAGGTATAATCGCCTGCGTCCATCTCGTAGCCTTTGAACCCGTTTTCATTGGCATCGGCATAGTCATAGGACTTCATGTCGGAGGCATTCAGGGACAGGGTAACGGTCTGCTCCTCACCGGGCTGAAGCAGCTTTGTTTTGATAAAGTCACCCAGCACCACGTAGGATTTTTCAATGGCAGGATTATCGTAATCATAGGGTGCACTGTAGTACAGCTGCACCACATCCTTACCGGCATAACTGCCGGTATTTTTGACTTTTACGGTGACGTCAATTTTATCGTCGGCGGTTATTGCACTGCCGTCCGCCTTGCCGAAGGTCACGTCCCAGTCAAAGGTGGTGTAGGACAGGCCGTAGCCAAAGGGATAGACCACGTGGTCCTGGTACCAGGTGGAAGCGGCATCTGCGCGGGTTTCCTCGTATCCGCGAGTCTCATAATAGCGGTAGCCGACATAGATGCCTTCCATGTAGTTGACAAAGGCATAGTCGGTCTTTTCGCCGTTATACAGATAGCGGTTTCCGAATTCGCTGCCATAGACACCGGTATTGAACCAGGTGGGATCCTGCGTAAAATCTGCTGCCCAGGTATCCACCGTGTGTCCGGAAGGACTGAAGGAAGTTCCGTCCGTCATTTTACCAGTCAGCACCTGGCCGACGGCCATGACACCGGTAGCTCCGGGGAATCCCATCCATACCACTGCATCCACATCTGCGTCAGATTGAATTGCACCCATTTCCATGGTGGTGCCGACATTCAGCAGGATGATGACCTTGGAGAAGTTTTCCTTTACATGGGCGATCAGGGCTTTTTCATTGGCGTCCAGTTCAAGATAATGGCTGTCTGCAGCTTCCGCGCCGGCTACCGGGGTGCCATAGGTGAAATCGGTGGCCATGGTGCGCGGAAGGTCGAAGCCTTCACCACCGATGCGGGAAATGACCACGATGGCGGCGTCGTTGTACTGTGCATAACTTGCCGTTACATCCGAAGTGTAGGAGGATACGGGAGTTTCGCCTGTGGCATAGCCGGAGAGACGCTGCCCGGAGGTCATGGCCGGGTTGGCAGGACGACCGGAACCGCTCTTGCCGGAATCCTCATAGAATGCTTTCAGGGTGGAGTTGTAGCTGATACCGGCTGCTGAGAGACTGTCATAAAGAGTATTGCCGGCCGCAGAGGAATTGCTGGAGGCGGAACCGGAACCGGAAGTCACGATGTTTACGGAATTTTTTCCGAATACGCTGACTTTGGCACCGCTTGCCAGAGGCAGAGCCTGCTCCTGATTCTTCAGGAGGGTTATGCCTTCTTTTTCAACCTCAATTACGAAGTCCTGCGCAGCTTTCAGTGCTGCATCTTTGGTGGAAAATTCCTGCTCGTAACCAATGCCGGAGCCTTCACCCTCGTCCAGAATGGCACGCGGGCCGCCGAACAGTAGGTTGAAGCTATTGCCGGCAATCGGCACCGTCAGCAGAACCACGTTAACGGCGACGGCCAGAATCAGAACGAGAGCAGTTATGATGGCCCACACCTTTACGCGACGGCTTTTTCCCTGTTTTTTTGCCTTTTCTTTGTTCATGAAGCTGAATTCATCTCGCTTTCTGTGTGATCTAAGATGAAGAAGGCCCGTGCCCTGTGCGCATCAGCACAAAACACGGGCCAAAGGGCCGGAGGAAAATTCCGATCAGTCCAGCTCGTCGTGGCTGGTTTCGGATTCGACCATTTCCAGGGCTGCGGTGCTGGTCAGCTTGATGGCATCAATGGACGGAGCACTGGGCAGATTGGAACGGTAGGTGTTCTCGCCCGCAACGATTACGATGGTGTTTTCACCTGCGACCAGGTTGATGTCACCAATCTTGCGGGTTTTGAAGTTGTTCTGATCCATGGGGTCATCGCCGTTGTCGGTGGTGAATTCCTTATAGTCGACAGCCACATCATTGACCAGAATTTTCAGTGTGGTGGGATTCCAGACGCAGTTGCCCAGAATGTTGGAGCCTGCGACAATTTTCAGCGTTGCTGTCGTGTCTGCGTCGGAAACAATGATGAAGGTAAGAGGGCTGGAAGTGCCCAGATTGCCTACGAAGTATCCGTTGGAAGCCTTGGAATTTTCAGTTACCAGGCCGAGACCGGTGGGAGAACCGGATACGCCCAGACCCTCCAGGCCTTCCAGCTCGGTATATTCCGCTTCAAAAACATATTCGGTGCCTTCGCCTTCTGCCAGAACGACACTCACGGAAAGAAGCATCACAAGAGCAAAAACAAGCGCAAAGATTTTCTTCATGATAAGCAATCTCCTTTTCTCATGCTGACGGGCGGGCGCAGGGAAAACTGCGTCCGCCGGATTGTTAAGGGATTATTCAACCACCAGAGGAAGCTCGATGGAAGCAGGCGCATAGCCTTCTGCCTCGGCAGTTATGGTCACGGTGTATTCGCCGGCAGCAGCGGGTGTACCGGTAATCACACCATTCTCCAGCACCAGGCCTTCAGGCAGGCCGGAAGCGCTGTAGGAAATAGGAGCATAAGCATAATAGGTGTTCAGGCTGGCATTTGCCAGATCAATGGAGGTATAAGCCTCGCCAACCTTGGCGTTTTCAAGCGCGAGATCGACTTCTTCATCATCCACTTCGATGGTTGAGCTGTAGCGGACCTTTGCGCCGGCAGGCACCTGCATGGCGTTGGAGTTGGCTACCATGTACAGAATGTGCTTGGCAGTATTCTGCAGGCAGTACAGGGTGATGTTGCGGCTCGCGTCATCCATGGCCAGGATGGTATCCTTATCAAGGAATACGCCGAAATTGAGGCCGTAGACGAAGGCATCCAGCATCATGTCGGAACCGGCTTTAATCAGCTGGTAGGCATTGCAGGCCCAGTACAGGGTGATGTCGGTGACCACAGCGCCCTTGAAGCCCCACTCGTTACGGGTGATGGCGGTATTGATGGCATAGCTGCCGCCGCACCAGGTCTTGCCGATACGGGTGAAGGAACCCATGGCGAAACGGGCATCGCCGTCTTCGACAGCAATCTGATAGCCCTTCAGATAGATTTCACGAGCGGTCTGTTCCGTCATCCAGGCAGCCAGACCATCGTTGGGAGAACCGGAACCGATGCCGCCCATACGGTAGGTGGTGGCACCGCCGCCGTCGTTGTGGAATGCGAAGTGCTTGAGGGTTACATAGCAGCCCTTTTCGAGGGCGCCGCGGCTGACGTTGGCAGCCATGACGCCGGTGAGCAGCGGATCTTCGGAATAATATTCCGTGGCACGGCTGTCAAACGGAGAACGATGGATGTTCATGCCAGGTCCGTACCAGCCGGTGTAGGAGTACACGATGCCGCTGGCGACGGTGGAATTGCCCCAGATGCCCTGATCGCCGATGATCTTGCCCATACGGAAGAGCAGGTCCTTGTTGAAGGTAGCTGCGATCATGGGCTCGGAAGCAAAGTAATTGAAGCGGTCATTGGTGTCCGTGTAGTTACCGGTCCAGCCCTTCGGGCCATCCGTGTCGCGGGAATAGGGTTTGCCGATGTAGGGGATTCCATGAGAATTGAAGCCGCCGAAGTTGACCAGTTCGATAAGCTCGTCCAGCGTCAGCTGCTTTGCCAGTTCATCATAGCGGGGATCATCTGCAGGTGCACCGACGAGATCAGCGAGTACGATGGAATAGGTATCGCCCTGACGGTTTGCAGCATCTGCCACTTCTACAGTGCCAATGGCATCCGCATCATAATAGGCGTTGAACTTCGCATCGTCATATGCATACGTAGCATATTCTTCAGCGCTGATTTCCTTGTATTCGGTGTAAGCGTCCGGCATGGTGCCGGCGAAGTCAGCACGGCTCAGCAGTGCATAGCCTTCCGACGCGAAACCATCGGTCACATCGTCCAGCTGGTTGGTGACTTCTGCACCGCCTACAGAGGCAGAGCAAAGTGCTTTTTCAGCAACGGTATAAGTGTTTGCAATATCACCGTTCAGATGTGCATCGCGGGCGATATGAATGGCATATTCGCCAGCATCCAGCACGTAGGTCTTATCGGTTACGTTGTCGTAGGAAGCCATGTCCTTCACATCGATCACGAGCTGCACGGTCTCGCTCTCGCCGGGCTCAAGGACTTTGGTCTTGGCGAAGTCGCCGAGAACCACATAGCTCTTTTCGATGACGGTATCGTTGCCGGTGGCTTCTTTGCCATAAGGCGCGGTGTAGTAAAGTTCTACTACGTCCTTGCCGGCGGCAGAGCCGACGTTGGTTACGGTTACATCGAAGGTCAGGGTGTCATCCTTGGTGATGGTTTCAAGCTCGGGGGCTTTTACGTCCCACTTAAACTCGGTATAGCTCAGACCATAACCGAAAGGATAGACCACATTCTCAGCCCACCAGCCTTCGTTTCCGGCCTTGGCTTCTTCAAATGCGCGGGTCTCATAGTAACGATATCCCACATAGATGCCTTCTTCGTAGCCAACTTCCCAGGTGTTGACGGGCTTGCCGTCCACGGTGAACTGGGTATAGCCGGTTTTGGTGCCGGCACCGTCCTCGGAATGGGCGTTGGCTGCAGTCTTCACATTGAAGTTGGCATAGGAGGGATTCTTTGTGAGGTCCACGGCCCAGGTATCTACCGTACGGCCGGAGGGATTCACTTCACCGCAAAGGATGGGGCCGATTGCGGCAAAGCCGTTGTCGCCGCCCTCTCCGATGTTCAGGATGGCGTCAACCTTATCGTTCTGCTGCAGCGCCGCCATTTCCATTACGGAGACGTTGTTGATCAGAACGATGACATTCTCGAAGTGTTCAGCGGCATAGTCGATCATGCTCATCTGAACCTTGTCGAACTGCAGCGAATGGACGGCTGCAGGATCATTTCCGCCACGAAGCACGATGAGAGCCGCATCGCCATACTCAGCGAAGCTGTTTTCCCAATAGGGATATACAGCACGGTAGGCATACATCATGTCCCAGTCAGAAGTTGCACCCTCAGCAATCAGCGCGGTGAAAGTCTGTTCCAGGGAGGGATTGAGTTCAAAGCCTGCATCTTTCATGCTGGAAACCACGTTTGCCTGAGCGATTGCAGCGCCCGCAGAGGCATCGCCGCCGTTCATGCTGGCACCGGCATTGGGATTGTAGGCTGCATAGCCAAACAGACTGACCTTTGCACCTTTCTGGAGAGGCAGGGCACCGTTGTTTTTAAACAGGATCATGCCTTCCTGTGCAATTTCCACGTTCAGCTCAAGGCCGGCCTGAAGAGCTTCTGCTTTACTTGCGTAATCGGAGGTAAAGTAGACCTTATTTTCCGCGGTAGCCGGTACTGCCATCATGGACAGAACCATCACCATGCATAAGGCCAGGGACAGGAATCTTTTGGTCATGTGTTTCTCCTCCTTGATTTGGTTCGTTCTGATTGAAACATTAATACAGAACCTGATGTGTACAGAATCCTATTACCTGCCAATAACGAAAAACAGGAAAAGCCTGCGGATGCCTTAACCCTCCGGAAAAACAGAATTCTGTTGCAGTGTTTCCGGGGCAGGAATCCGTTTGCAGCAATTTGAATTTTTCCCTTTCCCGGTGCGGTGTCCGTTGAAGAGAATTTCAGCCGTGCCAAACCGTTTTCATAGATACCGATTTTCACTATAAATTTTGTGTGTTCTTTATGATGCTTTTATTATGCGTACAATCACGGCCGGTAGTTTCAAAGACTGCAGATGGCATTTTTTGATGTATTCTACTAAAAAACAGGCAATCGATCTGCTCACTTCAAACTGATTGTACCTTATGCAGTTGACATTGTCAATTAACAATTAGGTGAAATGTGCTAAAGCATTCATTGTTTTTATAATCGTTATAGGGTTATATGGAATCGTGGACATTATCGCATGAATTCCGTGATCCCTTCGCAGCCTGAGCATGTATTCAGACTGAAAACCGGCAGTATTTTGCAGGATATGCCGGGAGATGAAGGCCCCTGCCGGATCTTTCTGGGGAAGGAGGCTGCATATGCGCCCGAAAAGAGTCATGGGCTGCAGAAAAAGGAATCGCAACAGGGAGTGCGCCTCAGAAAAAGGAAGCCGGACAGGATGCTTTTCCTTGCGGGAAGCACATCCTGTCCGGCAATTTCTTTTGCAGGAGACCCGGGTCCGATTTCCTGCTGCTGGCCCGTGACTGCAGTTTCTCGGAAAGCGGACGGCGATCGGGACGAGGTAAACAGCAGGCCGGAAATAGGCACGCCGCAGCCTGAAGGGAAACAATGGAAGGGAGTCGGAACCTCTTCTGTGGGGATATTTAGCGGAGGATAGGGTCCGGTCAGTACCGGGACAATGATCGATTCTGTCTGTGCCCCTTCCCATTAACAGAGAACCAGGGAAGGAACAGGCGGGAGTTATTCCTTTCTTCGGCATGTCCGCTGTACGACCAGCGCAGTGACGGCCAGGATAATAAGCAGGGAGGAGAAAAGGTAGACAGGAGCGGTGCCGGGGCCCCCGGTGGAGGGAAGAACCACTCCAACGGTATTCCGTATGGCTGCCGTGTATATTCTGTCTGCGTCCGAAGAATCCGTTTCTCCGCTTTCAGGCTCGCTTTCCGCAGGCTCGGAAAGAATCCAGCTTTCCAGGCTTGGCTGTCCAAGGACAGCGGTGGATCCAAGGGAGACTCCGTCCTCGCCGATCCTCAGGATAAACATACCGAGAGGAGGATTATAGCCTGCGGGAACGGAGGTCTCTTCCAGATAATAGGTACCTGCCCCCAGCTTCCCGGTGTAGAAAACGCCGTCATCTCCGGAGATAAACTCAGTCTTTCCGTCAAGGATAACCGGCTTGGTCCTGGCAGCATCTTCATAGATCCGGAAGACAGCTCCCGGGAGATCCCAGGTGCGGCTGTTTGTGTTGTCAAAGCCGACTTTTTTCAGGATGACAGACTGTTCCACTGTGTAGTCATTAATGAAAGCAATCGTTGCACCGGAATCCGGGATGGAAAAGGAATAGCTCGCGGTTGCGTCGGTTTCTGTCTCGGAGTGCGTTTCCGCGGCTGTCAGGGCATCTTCTGTCGTGGAATCCCCAACTCCCACCGTGCCGTTTATCGTTGTATCGTAATGAACATTATGCTCCACAATGGTCAGTACGGCACCTTTGGGCAGCTTCTCAAACAGTTTTTCCTCTCCGTCCCGGAGGCTGAACTGGACAAGTCCGTTCGGATTGGTAACTCCTTCAATGGAAAGCGCGTCCCCGTTAGTATCTTTTACATACATGTCAAAGCCGAAGTACAGTTCCTTATCGCCCATGTTGCCTGTGACGGTCTTGGTAATTTTCACCGGGGCAAACAGATAGGTATAGGTATTGGTGACGGTAACTGCTGCCTCCTGATCTTTGTGGATCGTTATGACATTGGAATCGTCCGGGTTTTCCATGCTGTTGGAATACGCCACTTCCAGAGAGTGCTCTTCCAGTGCAGCAGCTTCTTCATTTTCCGCTACCGTATATGTACCGGCCGGAACCGAAGAGAAAACCAGCGGATGATCTCTTGCGACGTCCAGTTCGGTTCTTTCCGTTGTGAGGTTCCCCTCTGCATCGAGCCAGACCGGTTCACCGTGTCTTGTGGTGGTTATTTCCACTTTATAACTCCGGCTGCCTGCGTCTTCCGGCCCGCCGTCCACTACCTTATTCACAGTAAGGGAGCCGTTTTCTATTCTGGTATAGCGGTTGTCAAAGGCTGCTTCTCCGGAATCGCCTGCATCGGAAATGATGATGGTTTTGAAGTAAGTGCCGTCCGGATTTCTCGTTCCATCGATCACTTCCCAGATATAGCCTTCGACAGAGGCGTCCAGCTCTGTTACGGTATACCGGCCGGAGGGAACATTGGTAAACTGCCGGGAATGATTTTCTGCCAGTGAGAACCGATAGGGCTCTGTCCCCAGGGAGCCGTTTTCCTGCAGAAACAGGTTTCCTCTTCGAATAATGAAGGAGAATTCTTTTTCGGCGATTTCGGACGGGATGGCTTCTTCATCGACTGCCTCGTGGATAATGCTGTTCTTTTTAACGACCAGAATGCCGCTTTTTGCATAGCTGTTCTGGAGTTCCAGCTTCAGAACCGGCTGCTCCGTGCCGCCGGTCCCGGATTCTGCGCCTGCCGAGGATACGGAATAAACCAGATTATATCCATTTCCGGAGAAAAGGTTCTCCTGGCCGGATTCGGAAAGGACATATTCCCCCAGAGGCAGATCCGTCAAGGTCTTTACATAATCACCGGGATTTTCCGGGGATGCGGTAAAATCATCCAGGGTATAGGCTGCCGTGGTTCCATCCGGTCCGGAAAGGGTAAATGTCAGGCCCTGCGCGGAATTCAGCAGCGCAGCATTTTCAGGGAAGATATCAAAATGCTTATGCAGTTCGATGTCCGTTGTCAGTTTTCGGTTGGTGATGGTACCTCCGCTGCTGGTCAGATATTCATTTGGATACTCATTCGGATAGTATCCTTCCACCGTCATGGTTTCTTTTACCTTGTAGAGGTATTCAAGCGTTCCTTCATAATAAAGCGGCAGATACCGGAAAACCGCTTTCCAGGGGGTGTCTTCCCCGTCCGGATCATGGATTCCATCCAGTTCGATCGACCGGACTTCTCGGATGCTGCCCGGGATGATCTGTCCCTCGGAGTCTTTTTTCTCGGAGAACAGGGTGAAACGGATGACTGCGCCGGCAGGAGGATCCACTGCGGTTCCGTCCCGCAATGTCCATCTCTTATTGGCAACGAAATCCGTGCTTGCGGTAATCGGACCGTAATGATTTGTAAAGTCCACCTGTGCTTCCAGATCGTCAGCGGAAACGACGGCATTGTTGCCTCCGTCCGGAGAGGAAGCGGAGACGGAATCCAGCTGGAAAGCATTGGAGACGGCAAGACCATTGTACATTCTGGTGTATTCCCCGTTGATCAGGGCCATTTCCCAGACGTCATATTCTCCAAAGCCAACACCGTCAAATACGATCCGGGCAGGAGTGGGGACACCGTTCACGATGTCCATGCGTTCTATCCATAGGTCCCCGTTTTCCTTTTTTACGTAACCTTCCTCTCCTTTTTTCGTCAGAGCATAGTAAATGGAGGTGTTGAGATCATTGGGATTCAGATTTCCGTCGACCGCAACCTGCTTTGTCACGAGAATATGGGGCTGTTCCGTATCGGTTACAGTAACGGTGTATGCATAGGTTGTAGTGGTAAGACCCTGCTCCGTAACGGAGGAGACATCGCAGGAGACAGCGGCACTGCCGCTGCGGATTGCAAGGCCGTTATTGCTGCTGTCGACATAATCGTTCAGTGTAAATATCACCGGCTCCGCGATCCGGTAGCCCACCGGGGCAATGTTTTCCGTAAGCGTGTAGGAACCATAAGGAAGGACAGCGTCATTCATGGAGAAAACTCCATGATGGTCCGAAGCATTCTTCAGTACTCCGCCGATGACCTGATTATCAGATCCGGTAAGTGTATAGGATGCTCCGGACAGGGGGTTCCCGTATTCGTCGACCTTTTTAAAGGTGATGCTGCGCTTGATCCGCTCGTCTCTGATATGAAACTGGATCCGGGCAACACCCTGGGCGGAGGGATCGTCTGCAGGGATATATTCGATCTGAAGCCAGTCGGGCGCGGTGATGAAGGTGCCGTTCTCATCACATATCTGAAGCTGCAGTGCGGCGCTGTCAACAGCAACTTTGAAATAGAACGAATTCTGAATCTCATATCCGTTCGGGGCATACGTTTCCGTCATACGGTAGAGAGTGTCATTTTCCATCTGGTCATAGGTAAAGGTGCCGTTTGCGCCGGTGGTCCGGTTGGCCTTTTCGAGGAAGTCTCCGGAAGCGGTCTTTTCTTCCAGCCGGAACTGTGCTCCTGCCAGGGTCTGGCCATCCTCATTGGTCTTGGAAACCGTCATCATGTTTGTTCCCTTGGACCATTGGGCATAGAAAGTTGTATCCATGCTCAGCGTGTAAGAATCGTTGCTGTGATACCCCGTGCCGGAGCCGTCCGGCTTCGTATTCCAGCCCAGGAACCGGTATCCGGGACGGACCGGAATCCTGACCTGGCCATTCTTTGATCCGGTTGCACCGACAGTAACTACGGTGTTCTGGGTTTCCTGGTATCCCATGGGCATATTGCTGACGCTGCTGTCGGTTACATTGGCATGGTAGGCGATATTTACCTTGTTTTTAACAAGGAGTGCACCGTCCACGTGCCAGTTTCCCTGGTACTTCTGGACATACCAGAGAACATAGAGCGCATCTCCGGGGGAAACATTGTAATTTTTACTGTTGGTGCCGGCATTTGTAATCGAAGAGACAACCACCTCTCCATTCCGGTTTTCCACTTTGAATCCAAGGTTGTTGGAATTGCTGTTGATGTTTGCGACAAGCTGATCTGCAGTCGGAACCTGATTCAGATTGGCAGTGACAATGTTTTCTATGTTAACTCCGTTATTCGGTTTTGTGGCATCATTGTCCGTAATCCAGACCTGATTCCGGATGGAGCCGGTAATGGTTATGGCGCCTGTATAAGCACTGGATGCATAGCTCCCCGGCTCATAGGGGATAGTCCCGTCCAGGCGAATGTAGAAATTGGCCTGCGCGGGATTATTGCTTGTCCATACCGCATACAGCACCGTATCTTCCTCCGGAATTGCGTAGCTGCTTCCTGCAGGATAAACCGGGAAATAGGTGCTGCTGACGAGGTTGGTTCCGGTCGACCATCCGATGAATGTATATCCGGTTCTCGTACCTGCATAGTCCGGAAGCGTTACGGAATCCCCGGGAAGGGCAGAGATGGATTCCGGTGCGCTTCCGCTGCCGCCGTTTTGGCGGAAGGAAACCGTTACATGAGGGTCCGTCGGTTCATAAACATAATAGACCTTCTGGCTTCCGATGTCATGGCTTGTATTATTCCTTCTGTACTGCCAGCCTCTGGAATATCGGATCTGTTCGAATTCCGTTCCCGAAGGACTGCCGATCGTGGCCCTGACAAACTGATATCCGGGCACCTCCGGAGCCAGCTGGGCGACGTTGTACCAGGTTACGTTATCAATGTTTTTTCCCGTATCTGAACCGATGGATTTTCCGCTGCCGTCAACTACCTCTGCCTGAATTTCGGAGGAGGAGAACCAGGAGGTGTAGGAGATGGTGAATACTGAAAAACGATTCACCTGAAAGGAGACGGAAAGCGCATTTCCGGCATCTGCTTCCGGTATCCGGGGATGGATAGACATTTTTTCGGCTACGGTTCCGTCTGCAGATTCTACCAGGTGATTGACTGCAATATTGTCCTGAAGTCCTGCTGCGGGCCAGCCGTCCGGAAGCTTCTTCAGCATCAGATCAACGGTTACGGCGCTGCGGGGCTCTATTTCTTCTCCGGAGGGGGAGAGAATGGAAATATCCAGCGCCAGCATCGGTACGGTTTCCGCTGCATCGTTTCCATAGGCGGCCTGATATGCAGCAGCATATTCTTCTGTGCCCTGCTCGAGCTCTGCGAGTTTCAGCTTGGATCCTGCAGGAATCTGAGCATCATCATTATAATGCATGGTGACTTCATAAAGATCTCCGGTGGATGTCAGGAACTCTTCACGAATGGTTTCCGTCAGCACCACTCCATACACGGAAAAGCTGCTGGCTTCAAAGACCAATGCCTCAGTTAGATGTTCGGAATCGGCCAGGGAGGCGGAGAGGGTTTCCACCTGGCTCCCGAAATGAATGGCCCTTACATCCTCGGACAGTTCATCCAGCAGTTCGATTTTTACCTGGACGGGCGTCCTGGGCTGGATTGCAGCACCGTCTTTCATGATGCGGATATCAAAGAACCGTGCATAAGCAACTTTTTCATTTTTGCCGATCACCTTTTCCGCACCGGACATATATTCGGCGAACTGATCAGAAACATCAAAGATCTCGGCAACTTCCAGGTCCGCACCCTCCGGAATTCCGGCAGTCTCTTCATAAGTTACGGAAACCTTGTAATTATGTCCGTCACTTGCCAGAATGTTCTTTTCAATTGTTAAACCAACGATGCCGTATACCGAAAAACTGTCTGTACTGAAATCGATGACGCCGTTATTGACGGAAGCGTTCATAAGAACGATGGAACCGGATGCGGCGTGGTCGGATCCTCTGGCTGCTTCCCTGAGATTCTGCTGAGTATTCTGCAGTGATGCCGGAGCAGCATTGCTTTTCATAAGCATGGTATTCCTGGGAGGAATCGAAGGATTATTTTCACCGATAAAATGCAGAACCTGAATATGATCGGGCGTGTCCATTTCAATCTGGACGCGGACGGTTTCAGAAGGTTCCAATACATTTCCGCTGTTGTCCAGAATGGTCAGGTCAAATAATCGCAGGAAAGAAATCTCGGAGGTTTTCACATCCAGACGGCGGGCAATCTGCTCCAGGTAGCCGTCCGGATCCACTTCTGCCACATGAAGCGATGCCCCGCTGTCCAGACTGTCTGCAAAGAGCCGGACTGTATAATCGCTGCCGGATATTTCCAGTTTAGCAGAAGAGGATGATTCCATAATCTCCGAATCGACCTCGGCGGGCGTTGCTTCTGCGGTAGTGGCCTCCGTAATTGCAATATCGGAAACAGACGGGGTGCTGCTATGGACAGCTTCGGAATCGGTAGCTTCAGAATCGGTTGCTTCGGAATCAGTTGCATCTGAAACGAATGCGTAGATCGTATCGGTTTCTTCAGAACCGGTTGCCTCACTCTCTGTGTTATCAGCAGAGATGTTTTTCACCGGCACCAGCTGGTAACATGCATCGGTATGTATATGTTCCTGCATGCTGCATGCCGGTTCAAAACAGAGCTCCGTATGCTGGTGCTGCATCTGCTGGATTTTTCCACAGGAAGCAATGCCGTCCTCACGGAAGCAGGAAGCACTGTGAGTATGATAAAGACAGACCGGGAGTGTTTCCACACAGGAAACATGATGGGTATGAACAGAAGGGGACACGTCCCCTGGAAAACCGCAAACAAGGGTATCCTGAAAGCATTTTTCAGTGTGGATATGGGGAGATACTTCGGGCAGCAGGCAGAGAAACTCACCGTTCCGGCTGCAATATTCGTCATGAGCATGAACGGTTTCCATTCCCTGCTCTTTCAGAACAGCGGGATCCTGCTGAACAGAACAATGATTTTCCATACATTCTGCGGTGTGAAGATGCTCTTCACAGCCGCAGGTGGCAATGCGCTCAAGCGTAATGGCATCATTGCGAAGAGAATAGACAGTGAAAATGCCGACAAATACAGCTAAAACCAAAGCGAGAACATTCCAGAACTCTCGTCTTTTTTTCTGCTCGCTCAGCTTTTGAATATGTTTATCAAATGAAATCCGGGAAAACTGCTTCACCATTGCCACCTCCTTTGATGCGGGACTTGGGGGGGAAAAGCGACCGCAGCTATATTGTAATTGTTTAGGGTTACATCATTAATTACATAAAAAAAAGCTTCCATATGAAATGCACAATTATGGAAGCTTTTCCCCCGAAAAAGGAGGGATTCTGTTTCTGAAAAACGGAAATCCCCGTCAGGAACCTCTGCAGGCCATGAAGGGGATTGATATTGCAGTCGGCAAAATTTACCCGGGGTTGCGGGAAGGAGGTGCACAGCTTTCCCTTTCTATCAGGTGGTAGGGCAGGACAATACGCAAAGGAGAATGATAGACGCCGTTAAGACGGGAAAGCATGGTGGAGACGGCAACTTTTCCCATTTCTTCCATAGGGACGGAAATGGTGGTAAGTTTGGGATCCACATAGCGGGCAGTGGGAACATCATCAATGCCAATGATGGAAATATCGTCCGGAACGGATTTATGCCGGTCTTTGCAGGCTTGCAGGGCACCGATGGCTACCATGTCGTTGGCGCAGATGACGCTGGTTACAGGGCGCTGTTCCAGAAGACGCAGCATTCCTTTATAGCCGGTATCCATGGACAGGGTGTTCATCTGAATAATGGAATAGGCAGATACCGGGAGACCGAGCTTATCAGCCCCACGCAAAAAGCCGCGGTATCTTTGCTCACATTCGGCGCCGATGAATCCGAAACGCCGGTGTCCCAGACGATAGAGATAGGACAGAGCGTCCTGAACAGCCTCATAGCCGTCGCAAATAACCTGGTCGCAGTCAATGGGGAGACGGTTAAGCCCCAGATAGAGAATGTGGCGGAAGTGCTGATGAAGGAGGGGCATGAGTTCCGGTGCAAAACGACCGATGATGAAAACGTCCGTCTCTGTTTTTCCGCTGTAATCATTCAGAAAATCCTGAAGTCCGCCGTCAGGCACAAGGTAAGTGCAGTTGATATTGCAATGAGAGCACCCCGCTTCCTCGGTGATGCTGGTAGATATGGTGTTATAAAAAGGGTCATCCTTGATTTCAGCCTGCGGTCTGGCGATAAGGATGGACAGACCGGCAAGCGGTGCGTCCGGCTGGAGTTTTTGAAGGTTTCGGGCAATGGGATTGGGAGTATAGTTTTCGCTGGCAGCAAGCTGCTGAATGCGTTTGGTCAGATCCGGACCGGCAGCATTTAATTCGGGATGATTCAGCACCCGGGAAACTGTTGAAACGGAAACTCCGAGCTGCTCTGCAATATCTTTTAAACGCATAGGACCTCCTGCACACAAATATTTGCGTAACACAAATGAAAATGATGAAAATATTTTACACAAACGTTTGGGAAATGTCAAATACAAATGTTGATTCTTGACAGGTGTTATAGATACAAGTATAATAGTTTACAGATTTATGATAAGATTTACGCAAAAGTTTGCGTTGATAATCCAAAGCTGGTATTCCCTGCTGTTAAGGCAGGAAAAATAAAAGGAGGTTTCTTTATGAAAAAGGTCGTATCTGTTCTCTTGACACTGGTTCTTCTGCTTTCTGCAGCGGCATTGGCAGAAGGTACCACCTTCGGACTCGAACCCCTGGAGAAGGAAACCACGCTGCATATCGGATTTTTCTCCGGATCCGCTCACTCCATTCCATGGTATATTGCGGACCAGATGGGATTCTTCAAAGAGCTGAACATTAAGGTGGAGTATGAATCCTTCGTAAACGGACCTGCCATGATGGAATCCAGCTCAAACTGGGATGTATGCGACGTAGGCGGCCCTGGCGCGCTGAACGGCATGAAGAACTATGATGTAAAGATGATCGGTGAAATTGATAATGAAGGCAATACCGCAATCTTTGCAAGACCGGACAGCCCCATTGCAGCAGATCCTGCCAATCCGGAAGTCTGGAAAGGCGTCACATGCATTCTGCCTCTGGGAACCACGCTGCAGCATACGCTGCTCAGCTATCTGCAGAGCATTGGTCTTACCGGGGAAGACGTGGTCATGACCAATATGGATGTTACCAGCGGACTCAATGCTTTCAAGAACGGACAGGGCGATGTGCTCTGTGTCTGGAATGCCATTGCCTACAATGCGGAAGACAGCGGCTTTGTGCGTGTCAGCGATGCGGCTCAGATGGGCCTCAATGTGACCAGCACGATGTGTGCAACTCCTGACGCACTGGCCAACAAGCAGGAACTGGTGGATAAGGCATGGATGGTTTATTACCTGACCTGGGCATGGTGCAACGAATCCGAAGAAAACATGGCAAAGGCTGTAGAGCTGTATGTGGAGTCCTGTGAGGATGAAGGCGTGGTGGCAGACGAAAGCATCTGCGAACGTGCGCTCAAGATCTTCCTTTGCCCGACACCGGCAGAAGCAGTTGCTCTGATGACCGACAAGGTTCAGGACCGCAATGGCGAGGGCGAAGTATCACCGGCGACCAACGACCTGTTTGAGACCCTGGACTTCTTCATCAGTGTCGGCAGCTATTCCGCTGAGGACCGCGCCAATATCCTGGAAAAAGGCCTGGTAAGCGGCGAAGTGGCTGAGCGGTGTGCGGAGACCCTTAAGACATTGGGCATTATCGAGTAAGAAACCGTGTAAAGCAGAAAGGAGATCGGTCGCATGGCAAATGCTCCTGAATCCAGCCAGAAAAGGGCTTCCAACCAGGCCCGCATTGAGGCGGTAAAGAGAAAGAAAAAGCAGGATTCCTTTGTGTTGGGAATGCTGTCCATATGCGGCGTCCTGGGCTTTCTGCTGATCTGGCAGATTGCCGTAATGCAGGGATGGCTGCCGGAAAGGTACGTGCCTACGCCGACAAAAGTCATTTCGCTCTTTTTTACAAAGCTGTATGATCCAAAGCCTGAGGGCGGAGTTCTGGGAACCCATATACTGGCAAGTCTGCAGGTGGTTTTAACCGGCTTTCTGCTTGCCATTGTAATCGGGGTACCCCTGGGCCTTTTGATGGGCTGGTTTAAGGGCTTTGATGCTTTCATGCGGCCGATCTTTGAAATTCTGCGACCAATACCGCCTCTTTCCTGGATCCCCCTGACAATTGTCTGGCTGGGCATCAGCCTGCAGGCAAAGGCATTTATTGTCTTCTTTTCAGCCTTTGTTCCCTGCGTGATCAATTCCTATACGGGCATCAAGCAGACCAACCCTGTGCTGATTAACGTAGCCAAGACCTGCGGGGCATCCAACGTGGAAACCTTTATAAAAATCGGCATCCCCAGTGCCATGACGATGACCTTCGCCGGCATCCGCGTGGCACTGGGCAATGCCTGGGCAACACTGGTCGCGGCAGAAATGCTGGCGGCGAATGCCGGCCTCGGTTTTATGATTCTGCAGGGAAGGCAGTTTGCCAGACCGGACCTCATTATCCTGGGAATTGTGGTCATCGGAATTATCGGCGTCATTTTCAGCTGGGTGCTGGGGCTGTTTGAAAAGAAGGTATTGAGGTGGAAAGCATGAAAACAAATCCGGTCATGAGTGAAGCCGAGAAAAAGGAACGCACCCGTGCCAGGGTTTATGCGGTCCTTCCGGTTATCTCCCTTGCATTGCTCGTACTTCTGTGGTTCTGGGCGGCAAAGAACGGCAATGGGTCTTTTCCATCTCCGGGACAGGTTCTCGACCGTTTTATTCTGCTGGAACAGAAGCCTATCAAAAAACTGGAATTCTTTGGACATATCTGGGCAAGCCTGCGGCGTGTGTTTATCGCTCTGGCTGTGTCCTGGGCAATAGGCATTTCCCTGGGAATTGTTCTTGGATGGAATAAAAAGGCCAATGCGGTGATTGGACCAATCTTCACGGCGTTCCGTTCCGTCCCCCCGCTGGCCTGGGTTCCGCTGGTTACCATGTGGTTTGGCATTGATGAGTTCCCGAAAATCCTTATTGTTTTTATCGGCGCCCTGATGCCGGTTGTTGTCAATACGCAGGCCGGCATTGCAAATGTTCAGCGCATGTACCTGGATGTAGGTACAATTTTCAATGTAAACAAAAGACAAATGCTTTTTGAAATTGCCGTTCCTTCCGCACTGGATGCGATCTTTGCGGGAGTACGCACATCGACCTCGGCCGGATGGATGGTTGTGCTGGCAGCAGAAATGCTGGGAGGAAAGTCTGGCATCGGATTCCTGATTACCAGAGGAATGGATTCCGGAGACTATGCGCTTTGTCTGCTTTCCATGATTGGCATCGGACTGGTAGGCGCTCTTCTGGCGATTTTGACGCAACTGCTTGAAAGGATGGTGTGCCCATGGACGGCAAAAAGGTCAAGCTGAGTCTGAAGCATATCTCTCAAAGCTATATCGTTCAAAACGAAGTGTCCGATGCAGTGGTTGATATTTCGCTGGATGTGTACGACAATGAATTCCTGGTACTCCTGGGACCGGGACGCTGCGGCAAGACGGTCACGCTCAATATGATAGCAGGCCTTGAGAAGCCGGTAGAGGGGACCATCGAGGTGGATGGAGAAGCAATTACCGGCAGTGACGAGCGTATCGGAATGGTCTTTCAGAAACTGGCACTCATGCCCTGGAAGACGGTCATGGAGAACGTGGAGTTTGGACTGAAGGTAAAGGGCGTTCCCAAGAAGGAACGCAGGAAAGTAGCACAGAAATACATCGATCTGGTAGGCCTGCAGGGCTTTGAAAAAGCCTATCCCAATCAGCTGAGCGGCGGTATGAAGCAGAGGGTGGGCATCGCCAGAGCTTATACGAACAATCCGGAAATACTGCTGATGGATGAGCCCTTCGGGCAGCTGGATGCCCAGACACGGTATTCCATGCAGGATGAGGTGCTGCGAATCTGGCAGAGTGAGAAGAGGACCGTCATCTTTGTAACCAACAATATTGAGGAAGCGATTGTATTGGCGGACCGGATCGTGCTGCTGAGCAACTATCCGGCAAAGGTGAAGGAAGAGTATCCGATCGACCTTCCCCGCCCGAGAGATACCATGTCAGAAGAGTTTTTACGCCTGCGCCGCATCATCGGTGACAACACCGATCTGGCTTTGTGAGAAGGGGGACCTGCAATGGATGGACAAAAATCGGAATACAAAGTGGAAGTGAAGAATCTCACAAAGTATTTTGGAAATCTGCATGTCCTCGATAACATTTCTTTCAATATCAAGCGGGGAGAGTTTATCTGCATCGTAGGGCCGACCGGCTGCGGAAAAACCACCTTCCTGAATCTGCTGACCCGGATTTACATGCCTTCTTCCGGAGACCTTTTCATCGATGGAGAATCCGCAGATCCCAAGAAACACAACCTTGCTTTTGTATTTCAGGAGCCCTCTTCCATTCCCTGGAAGACAGTGGAGCAGAATCTGCGGTTCGGACTGGAAATCAAGAAGCTTCCTCCGGAGGAAATCAATGAGCGGGTGGAACGTATCATCCGCCTGATGGGGCTCCAGGAGTTTCGTAAAGCCTATCCCCACCAGCTGTCTGTGAGTACGGAACAGCGGATTATTATCGGCAGGGCTTTTGCAATGAACCCGGACCTGCTGCTGATGGATGAGCCTTATGGACAGATGGATATCAAGCTTCGGTTTTATCTGGAGGATGAAGTGATCCGCCTGTGGAGGGAGACCGGATCCACCGTGGTATTCATTACCCACAATATCGAGGAGGCGGTCTACCTGGCACAGCGGATTCTGATTCTGACCAATAAGCCGACTACAATCAAGGAAGACCTTCATGTAGACCTGCCGCATCCGAGGGATGTACTTTCTCCGGAATTCAACCGGATTCGGAAATATGTGACGGATCAGATCAAATGGTGGTAGGGGGTGATACAATGTATGACGTGTTAATCATTGGCTGCGGTGTTACCGGTGCGGCGATGGCTTATACGCTGTCGAAGTATGATCTGTCTGTCTGTATATGCGAAAGATCCAACGATGTCTGCAATGGGGTTTCAAAAGCCAACAGTGCAATTCTGCATGCAGGCTTTGACTGCCCGCCCGGTTCCCTTGAAGCCAGAATGAACCTGGAAGGCATCCGCATGGCCCGGGAAATCTGTCAGAAACTGGATGTGAAATACCGGGATATTCCGACGTTTGTCATTGCTTTCGACGACCGGGAGATTGCTTACGTGGAGGAGCTCTACGAAAGGGGCGTGGCAAACGGCGTACCGGGAATCCGGATTATTGACGGAGAAGAGGCACTGCGCCTGGAGCCGGCGCTGAATCCTAATGTTGTCAAGGCATTGTATGCTCCGGGTTCAGGCATTATCGATCCCTGGGAGTACACCGTTGCCATGGCGGAAACGGCCGTAAAGAACGGGGTGGAATGCAGGCTTTCCAGTGAGGTGACCGCCATCTGCAAGGAAGGGGACATCTTTGTAGTGACCACTGAAAGTGGCGTCTTCCGGGCACGCTATGTGATCAATGCGGGAGGAGCCTTTTCCGCGGATGTCTACGCACTGGTGGGCGGACATGATCTGGTGCAGACCAATTTCTGTGGTCAGTATTATGTCATGGACAAGGCAGAAGGATCGAAAGTGAATTCCGTTATTTTCCCCTGTCCGGACGAACATGGCTTCAAAGGTATTCTGGTTGCACCTACCGTTCACGGAAATCTGATTGTGGGACCGGATGCATATGAAGTGGAGAATGGCGATTGCGTCGCTACCAAGGAACCGTATCTGACCCAGGTAAGGGAAGGCGGCCTTCGCTCCGTGCCCGGGCTGGATTTCCGGCAGGTGATTCATGAGTATGCCGGCGTGCGGCCGAATACCCAGATTCCGGACTTTGTGATCGGAGAATCCCCCATCTGCCCGCATTTTGTCAACCTTGCAGGCATTAAATCCCCGGGACTGTCATCGGCTCCTTCCATTGCCAAGGAAGGGCTCAGAATTCTGGAAAGCATCGGACTGGAACTGCATCCCAAGGAACAATATGATGACCATCGGCGCCACCTTCGTTTTAATCAGCTGAGCGAAGAAGAAAAAGCAGCAGTGGTTCGTGAAAATCCACTTTACGGCCGTGTGATCTGCCGCTGTGAAACGGTTACGGAAGGTGAAATCGTAGAAGCCATCCACCGACCGATTGTGCCGAGGACCATTGATGCGATCAAGCGCCGCTGCGGTGCGGGACTGGGACGCTGCCAGGGAGGATTCTGCGGGCCGCGCGTGCATGAAATACTGGCAAGGGAACTTGGCGTGAGCCCCATGGATATCCTGATGGATGAGGAAGGAACCTGGATGCTTAGCGGACCGATCAAGGAGGAAACCTATCATGGACAGGGTCGTTGATGTTATTGTGATCGGCGGCGGGCCTGCAGGACTGGCAGCGGCTTGCAGTGCCAGGGAAAATGGTGCAGAATCCGTGGTTGTTCTGGAGCGGGACCGACAGGCAGGCGGAATCCTCAATCAATGCATCCATAATGGATTTGGCCTGCATTATTTTGGGGAAGAGCTGACTGGTCCGGAATATGCGGACCGTTTTATCCGCAAAGCCGGGCAGCTTGGCGTTCGCATCCTGCTGGATACCATGGTCCTGTCTGTGGACAAAGATCACACCGTGCATGCCATAAACACAGAGAACGGTTATTTTACCCTGAAGGGGAAGGCGGTTATCCTTTCCATGGGATGCCGTGAACGTACCCGCGGGGCGATTGGAACTCCGGGAGACAGGCCTGCCGGTATTCTGACAGCAGGAACCGCCCAACGCTACATAAATATGGAAGGCTGGATGGTGGGAAGAAGGGTTATCATCCTGGGAAGCGGGGACATCGGTCTCATCATGGCCAGAAGAATGACGCTGGAAGGCGCCAAAGTGCTTGCCTGCGTGGAGCTGATGCCTTTCTCCAACGGACTAAACCGCAATGTGGTCCAGTGTCTTCAGGATTATGACATTCCGCTCTACCTTTCTCATACCATTACCAATATTGAAGGCAAACACCGCGTGGAAAGGGTAACCATCGCCAGGGTGGATGAAAACAGAAAACCTGTTCCCGGAACGGAAAAGTTTTTTGACTGCGATACCGTTCTCCTGAGCGTTGGCCTGATTCCGGAAAACGAGCTGACCCGTCAGGCTGGCATCCCTCTTGATCCCCGGACAAACGGGGCGAGGGTATATGAAAACATGGAAACAGAGGCGGATGGAATATTCGCCTGCGGCAATGTGCTTCATGTCCATGACCTGGTGGACTATGTGACGGAAGAAAGCCAGAGGGCGGGGAAAGCGGCAGCGGAATATGTTCGCAACGGTGACGGTGAAAAATCCGCTGTGATAGAAGTGCTTCATGGGAAAGGCGTAAATTATACCGTTCCGCAGGCTGTCCGCCCGGAAAAAGTGGAAAAGGATGTCCATCTTTTCTTCCGCGTTGATCGGATTTATCACAATCAGACCGTCTGTGTCCTGCAGGGAGAGAAGATACTTGCACAATTCCGCCGTGAACACATGGCTCCCGGAGAAATGGAGCATATTGTTCTGCCAAAGGCACTTCTGCCGGAAAAAGGGCCGATGGAAGTGTGCTTGAAGGAGGTTGCTGAACATGCATGAACTGATTTGCATTGTATGCCCTAAAGGATGCCACCTGAAGGTGGATGAAGAGCAGGATTTCAAAGTGACGGGGAACAGCTGCAAACGCGGGGAAGTGTATGGAAAAAAAGAGGTCACGAATCCTACAAGAACGCTGACCAGCATTGTAAGAATTGAGGATGCAATGTATCCCTGCTGTCCGGTAAAGACCAGTTCGGATATTCCGAAGAAGCTGATTCCGGAAGCAATGGCGCTTCTGAAGGATATCCGACTTACAGCCCCGGTATCCATTGGCGATGTTGTGGTATCTGATATTTGCAATACCGGCGTCAGCTGGATAGTCACCAGAAATTGCGGGGCAGTTTCCCTGTAAAGAAGCCATGCAGAATTGATTGAAAAGCAAAAAACGGAAAGAAAACAGCAAGGATAGCTTCTGCTATCCTTGCTTTGATTTCCAGGGGAGCATTTATGCCGGTCAGCATTGGCGGCGGAAGAAGAAGAGAGTAAAATAGATCGGGGAAGGACAATGCGAAAGAAGAAAAAACTGAAGCTGCTGTTTATTGGCAACAGCCATATCTACTGCAATGATATGCCTCTTCTGGTGAAACGCAGAGCGGAAGATTCGGGATATGAGTGCCATATCACCATGATTGCCCACGGAGGATGGACTCTTGCACAGCATGCTGAGGAACCGGAGGTGCGCTTCAATATTGTATTTGGCGGGTCTGGTGAGGTAAGTCTCCAGGAACATGCACATCCGTTCGGACCGGAAGAAGAATTTGAGGAAGCGGCAAAGAAACTGAATGCGATGATCCGGGAAGCAGGTTGTACGCCTGTCCTTTATGAATGCTGGTCAAAGAAGGATGAACCGGAAAAGCAGGCATATATGAATGAGGCTCACAGGCGGGTGGCGGAAAGGATTCATGCACTGGTCGCACCGGTCGGCGAGAGCTGGTGGGTTTATATGCGAAGCTGGCCGGACTTGGAAATGTATGCGGAGGATCGGGCACATGCATCTCCGGAGGGATCTGATTTTGCGGCGAAATACATCTGGGAAACCATACGACAAAATCTGAAGAACAGAGAAAGGAAAACAGAATGAGAATGCTGGTAACCGGACCGAAGGGATTTGTCGGTGCCCGGATCATGGATGCACAGAAAGGGGCCGTTCCTGCACCGTCCCTTCGAGATGCAAAGGAAGATACGATCAGGAAGCTGGTGGAAGAGGTACATCCGGATGTGATCATCCATACGGCGGCAATATCGGATATTCCTACCTGCGAAAAAAATGCCGAAGCTTCTTATCATGCGAATGTGGAGATTCCTGTCTGGCTGGCCGGTACGGGCATAAAACTTGTTGCCATCAGCACGGATCAGGTGTACAGCGGATGTACGGAAGAAGGGCCTTATCCGGAAGACAGAACTGCGCCCGCAAACGTATATGCCAGACACAAGCTGGAGATGGAAAAACGGACCCTGGATGCGAATCCGGACACGGTTTTGCTCAGAGCGACCTGTATGTATGACATGCCGATGTACGGCGTGCCAAACCGGGGGAATTTTCTTGTGAATATGCTGCGCAGCAGCAGCCTCTCTTTCTCTTCGACACAGCACAGAGCGGTTACCTATGTCCGGGAAGTAGCCGGCAATATCAGTAAAGCGGTCCTGCTGCCCGGCGGCGTTTACAACTATGGCAGTGAGAATGAACTTACAATGCTGGAAACAGCGCTCTGGCTGAAGAAAGAGCTGTCCCTTTCCGTCCATCTGCAGGATGCAGGCAGGTGGCATAATCTTTGGATGGACTGCACAAAGGCGGAAAACATGGGGATATGCTTCAGAAATACGGTGGATGGCTTAAAAAAATGCATTGCAGATTATGGCCTGGGACAGTAAGGAGATACAGATGCGGTTCAAGGATAAGGTAATTGTAATTACCGGGGGCGCGCAGGGGATCGGAAGGACAATCGCTGACGATTTTCTCCGGGAAGGCGCGGTTGTTCATATCATCGATAAAAAACCGGGTGACTGGTTCGTGGGAGATGTTGGAGATAAGGGGGACCTTGAACGTTTTGCATCTTCCATTACGGAGAAAAGCGGGCATGTGAATTATCTCATTAACAATGCATTGCCCTTAATGCGCGGAAAGGATGACTGCACCTATGAGGAATTTCAGTATGCCCTGGCGGTCGGAGTAACAGCGCCGTTTTACCTGACGAAGCTGCTGGTGCCTTATTTCGACAAGGATGCTGCCGTGATAAATATTGCTTCTTCCCGCGACCGCATGAGTCAGCCGCAGACCGAAAGCTATACAGCAGCCAAGGGCGGAATCGCGGCGCTTACCCATGCAATGGCGGTAAGCCTGGCCGGCATTGCCCGGGTGAACAGCATTTCGCCCGGCTGGATTGATACGACGGGATCGGACATCACTGGGGCAGATGCACTGCAGCAACTGGTTGGCCGGGTGGGAAAGCCGCAGGATATTTCAGAGATGGCGCTGTTTCTCTGCTCCGACAAAGCCGGTTTTATTACAGGTGAAAATATCTGTATTGACGGCGGGATGACGAGGCTGAGGATTTACCATGGAGAACATGGATGGACTTTTGATGCAGACAGGAAGGATGGCCTGACCTGAAAGAACGCGTTTTCCGCAGAATGCGGATTCCGATGCGGACGATATGCCAGAAATTGTCATGCAAGGAAAAATGGAAAAACCGGCGCACCTTTTCAGGTGCGCCGGTTGTATTCGGGAGGAGCATTTTTTACTCAGGAACCAGATTGCAGAATCCGCAGGGTTGACCGGATGTGCCTTTCGAGGGCGGAACGCAGTTCATCCGTATCGCAGTTCAGCAATGCTTCGATAATGCTTTCGTGGTCCCGGATGACCTGCTGCAGCGTATCGGAAGTATGCTTTTCAAAACTGGTAAACATGCCGGCATGAGTGTTCAGCGTCCGATAGAGTGCGATGATTTCCGGATTGTGACTGGCATTCACGAGGGCCGAATGCAGACGGCCGTCTCCTTCATGCGCAAGGATAAAATTCGCTTTTGTAAAATCCTTAATGCAGTGGTGATAATCCCGATTGGAAGCATCCAGCAGATTCTGCATTTCAGCGGCATAAGCGGGATCTTTGCGAACACGAAGGACAGCATCTCTTGCACAGAACAATTCGATCATCAGGCGTGCCTCGAGGACATTTTTCATATCCTCAAAGGTGAAACTCCGCACGCGGACGCCGCATTTTGGCGTCGCAACCAGAAGCCCGGTGGCAACCAGCTGATTGAGTGCCTGCTTCACCGGTGTTTCGCTGGCATTAAAGGTTTCGCATAGCTGTCGGACGGGCAGGCGATCCCCTGCTTTATAGGTTCCGTTCTGTATGCGGAGTTTTAACTGCTCAGCAATGGCATTTGCCAGGAGAATGGTATCTTTTTCCTGAGTACTCATACGGTTCAAACATCCTTGGAGAAGGAAGCAACCTTATCCCAGTTGAGATCGATGCCAAGACCTTCCCCCTGAGGAACGAGAAAATTCATTTTTTCATCCGTTTCAAAGGGCGTCAGTGCCAGATCGGTTTTCAGGGGATTCGGATTTTCCTCCGATTCTATTCGTTCAGTGTTGGACATGGCGGCGGCAGTATGGAGGCTTGCGGCAAAAAGGACTGCGCTGCCAAAGCAATGAAGAGAAATTCTGCGGCCGGCGGCTCTGGCAGCAGCGCCAATTTTGAGCGTCTCGGAGATGCCGCCTGCCCAGCCTACATCAGGCTGAACAATATGCAGCGCATCCTGACGGATCATATTGGAAAAATTGGCAGATCCCTGCTGCGTTTCACAGCCGATGATGGACAACTCCGGAAGTTCGCGGGAAATACGGGCAAGTCCTTCGATATCTTCGAAGGGTATGGGTTCTTCGAGCCATTCGACGCCGAGACGGGCAAGTTCTCTGCCGCGGGACAGCGTCGTGACGGAATCCCATGAAGCATTGGTGTCTACAATCATCAGACCGGAACCAAGGAGCTCTTTTACAGCCCTTACCCGACGGAAGTCTTCCTCCGGAGTTACGGCCATATCCTGGTTCTGCATGTACGCGAGGGGGGCACTGGGACGGTCCAGCGTTCTGCCGATTTTGATTTTTGCGTCCCGATAGCCTCTGGCGAGATATCCTTCGATTTCGCGCCGAAGGCCGTCTATATCTTTGCCCGGTGCATAGAATCCGCCGCTGGCATAGGAAGGAACATGGTCTGAATGTGCACCAAGAAGCCGATATATGGGCTGATGGCAGGCTTTTCCCTGAAGATCCCAGAGTGCAATATCTATGCCGCTGATGACCCCCATGGTCATACTCCTCCGGCCGTTGGCAATGGTTCTCCAGTACAGCATGTTCCAAAGGAATTCAATGTATTGGGGATCCTGGCCGATGAGGGACGGAGCAAGCTGCTGGTCAAGGACTGCTTTCATGGCACTGAGGGGGGCACCATAGGTGAATGCTTCGCCAATGCCGTAAAGCCCGGAGTCTGTATCAATGCGTATCAGCAGCGCCTGTCGGGCCTGAGAACAGGTTAACGCGTCGGCAATGGGAGCGCAGGGGACCCGGAGACAAATTCCTGTGACGGATGTGATTTTCATGCATTGTTCTCCGTTCTATTCTTGTTTGCATATCTTTCAGATGATGATGGACAGAAAAAGAAACATAACCACCATTTTCCCCTGCAGAAGCATACAGACAGCACGGGAGTAATATAACACATCTGTGCTGTTTCTGCAATTCTGCAGGAGATAAAAGGGCTTATACACTCATGCCGAGCGCTGTGGGAAGCCAGAGGCTGAGTCCGGGAATGAAGGTGACCAGCAGCAGGGAGATAAGCAGAGCAAAAAGCCAGGGAAGAAGTGCTTTGGAAAAACGCCCGATGGAGATGTTTCCGATCTTGGAGACTACAAAAAGGACAAGACCGAAGGGAGGCGTCAGAAGACCGATCATCAGGTTCAGCACGATGATGAGTCCGAACTGGGTCAGATTCACGCCAAAGGCTTTGAGCAAAGGCATAATAAGCGGTACGACGATGGTGATGGCGCTTGCTGTTTCAAGGAAGCATCCGATGATAAGCAGGAAGACGTTGACAATGAGAAGAAAAAGATACTTGTTCGAGATTGCAGAAGTCATGGCGGTCAGGATCATCTGAGGAATCTTGGCGCGCGTTGCCACATATCCGAAAAGTGTTGCGCCGGCAATGATCAGTGCGATCGTTACTGCATCACGGACTGTTTCCTTAAGGATGCTGATCAGTTTTGAAAGAGTGAGCTCCTTGTAGATGAATACATCAAGAGCGAGGCTGTACAGTACCACAACAGCGGCACTTTCCGTAGGAGTGAAGACGCCGCCGTAAATGCCGACCAGCAGGATAACGGGAGCAAGCAGGGGAAGAATGCCTTCCTTCAGTGCCGTCAGAAACTCACGGGCAGAAGGAACCGCGGTTCTGGGATAATTGCGTTTTTTGGCAAAGTAGAAAACGAGGGCCATCATGATGAGCGCCATGAGGATTCCGGGAACAATGCCGGCCATGAAAAGTGCACCGACAGAAGCACCGGAAACGGTAGCATATACCACCAGCGGAATACTGGGCGGAATGATTGGCCCCAGCGTGGAAGAAGCAGCAGTGACACAGCACGCAAAGTCATTGTCAAAGCCGTTTTCACGCATTGCCTGTATTTCGATGCTTCCCAGTCCTCCGGCGTCCGAAACGGCAGTGCCGGACATGCCGGCGAAAATAACCGAGGCAAGAACATTGACATGGCCTAAGCCTCCGGGCAGCCATCCGACGACTTTCATGCAGAAGGCAAAGAGCCTGCGCGTAATGCCTCCGGTGTTCATGAGCTTGGCTGCAAGCAGAAACAGAGGAATGGAAAGGAGCGTGAAGGAGTTTGTGCCGGTATAGAGATACTGGCTGATAATACCCCATTTAATTCCTCCGCGGGTCAACATGAGTGCAATGCCTGTCAGCCCCATGCTGACATAAATGGGTACCTTCAGCAGGAATAGTACGAGCATTCCGACGAGAATCAGCAGTACGACCATATTCATATTCCGATGTCCATCTCCTTTTC
>CAMVHE010000013.1 GCA_947167215.1 uncultured Clostridia bacterium | reverse complement strand
CTCTCCGCCTGGACTTCAATGCTGTCTCCTGCAATCTCTCCGGTTGCGGGATCCACGGGAATCTGTCCGGAAGTATAAACGATGTTTCCGGACACCATGCCCTGGGAATAGGGACCGATCGCTCCGGGTGCTCTGTCTGTTATGATCTTTTTCATAGATACCTCCTGTACTCAGTGTCTTGCACTGGATTGCTCCATTATATCGTTTCACTGCGCTGCGGGCAAGCACCTTTTAACGCTTTTTCCCTTCTCTGCTTACGGTTTTCTGCTTTCCGGCGCCGGAATCCTGCACCCCGGCATCCCCGGGAAAAGCCCTTCCCGGAAGCAGCGTCTTCCTTCTTCCTTCCAGGAAAAAAGCAGGAAGACGGCGGAATTCAAAAAAGCCCCGCAGCAATGCGGGGCCACCGGTACGAAGATCATTCTTCTGCATGTTTTTTCAGCCATGCCAGGTTCTTATCAATGAAGGCGATTCTCTGACGGACACAGTCCGCAGAACGTCCGGGATCGCCGGGCGTATGGAAGACATAATCCACCAGCCGGTCCAGGTCCGTCGTAGCCACATGGATGCGCGTATCGCTGGAGGCATAATACAGGTATACCCGTTTGTCCGGTCCCACAATAGCGCCATTGGTAAAAACCACGTTGGAAACATCCCCTACCCGTTCCTTTCCCATGGGGGCAAGGAGATACCCTCCGGGTTCTGCAATGACCTTTGCCGGGTCCTTCAGATCGGTGGCAAATGCATAGATGACATAGCGCAGGCCTGCCGCTGTGTTCCGTACGCCGTGGGCAATATGAATATACCCTTTCTCCGTCCGGATCGGAACTGCACCGGCACCATTCTTGCTTTCCGTAATGGTGTGATACCGGCGGATGCTGGTCATGCGTTCCTCGTCAATCACTGCATGGGTAATATCCTCACAAAGCCCGAAGCCGATTCCCCCGCCGCTCCCTGTTTCCAGGAAGTCATCCATGGGGCGCGTATAGAAAGCATACTTTCCGTCCACAAAGGACGGATGCAGCACCACGTTGCGCTGCTGCGGGGAATGCAGGGTGACCAGGTTGGGAAGCCGTTCCCAGGTAACAAGGTCCCGTGTACGGACAATGCCTGCCGCCGCAACGGCTGCAGAAAGATCCGGATTTGCCTTATCCTTGCTTTCTGAACAGAATACGCCGTAGATATAGCCGTCCTCATGCTGTGTCAGCCGCATGTCATAGACATTGGTTTCCTCCGGGCAGGTATCCGGCAGCAGGACAGGACGGTCCCAGAAGCGGAATCCTTCCGTTCCGCTGTCACTTTCTGCCACTGCAAAGAAGCTCTTGCGGTCCACGCCTTCTACGCGAACCACCAGCAGGAACTTCCCGTTCAGATAGATTGCCCCGGTGTTGAGTACCGCATTGATCCCCATCCGCTGCATCATGAAGGGATTGGTCCGGGGATCAGGGTCGGTGGTCCAGAAGGGCGGAATGTGCTCCCTGGTGAGAACCGGATGAACATAACGTTCATAGATTCCGTTGTCATAGGTAGGATCCACGGCATTTGGCCTCCGGATCAGTTCTTCATACCGCGCTGTCAGCGCCTCATAGGTTCGCATGCTGACTCCTTTCCATGAATTCAAAAATCATTCTGCCGTTGTGATAGGGGCATTTTCACGGATCCGCCAGCGTCCGGCAGAGGGGATGCAGCTCTGCGTCCACGCTCCAGAACCATTCCGACCCCGGCCTGCTGTCCACGATGGAATGCCGGATAACCTTCCACTGGTTGGCTGCAGCCGCAAGATACTCCGGTTTTCCCGTATGCTCCCAGGCATTTACAAACCCCACTGCGGCTTCTGCCTGCACCCACCAAACGCGGCTCTCGTCTACCCGCCCACGTTCACATTCGTTCGGAACTCCCTTTTGCGGATCCGCAACTGCGAGCACAGCCTCTGCCAGCATCAGCAGTTTCGGACGGATGCGGGCCGTAACAGCATCATCTCCCAGAACGTCCAGTGTCCGGTCCAGAAGCCAGGAGGTTTCAATGTCATGCCCGTAGCTGGTAAGGTCGATCAGGGAATGGTAGTCTCTGTCAAAGAAGACTTCCTGACGTCTGCGTTCCCCGTTCCACATGTTCTTTTCCCATATCTGCAGCATTTCTTCCATCCGTTTTCGGACACTTTCCTGTCCTGAAACGGCATAGAGAGCGGTATACGCCTCCAGCACATGAAGCAGCGTGTTCATGGTTCGTGCCGCTTCCACGCCGTTTTCGCTGAGTTTATCATTGCCTGCCAGTGAAAAATTTTCCGTAAAAGCCTCCAGATAGCCACCGGCATCCCGCATCCGCGTCTCGATGAGTTCAAACAGCTGCATGGCCTGGGAATGCGCCCCGCCGTTTCCGGTGAGAGAGGCATATGCAGAAAGCGCATAAATGCCAAATGCCTGATTATACGTATGCTTCGTGGTATCCACCGGCTTGCCGTCCGGCGAAATGGACCAGTAGAGACCTCCGTGCACTTCATCCTTCATGCGCAGAAGCTCCCGGTAGGCATGATCTGCAAGCGGCACCAGGTCCTTCCTGCCTGTCCTGTCTGCCGCGGTGGAAAAGAACCAGAGTATGCGGCTGTTCAGGATGCATCCATGCACTGCCTCGGGATCCCGCAGCAGATCTCCGTTTACCAGGCTGATATAACCGCCCCGGGGATCCCGGAGGGATGACCAGAACGGCAGGAGCGTTTTCTGAAGATGTGCTGCCATTTCCTCTGAAAGTTTTGTGATCTCATTCATCTTTCCTTGCCTGAAGGGCAAGAAGAATTTCCCGACAGAGTATCCCTGCTGTTCTGCGATGTCCGGCCGGTCCGGGATGGGACCTTGAACCCATCTCCTCCCGGCGTGTCACCGGCAGCTCCACAAAGAGCATCCGGGGATCCCGGGTCTTTTCTGCATGATCCTGGACCGCTGTCTGAAGAATCCGGATTCCCTGCTTTCCTGCCATGCCATACGCCCAGACAATCAAGGCCCGGGGATGAAGCCTTCGGAGCATCGCCAGAAAGTCCTGCACCGCACGGCTCAGCCCCTGCTCAAAATCAGCCCTTTCCCTGCCTTTCAGCGTCTTCCTCCAGCCCATATCATTGGTCCCCAGTCCGACTATCACCACGTCTGCAGGCGCCTGTTCAAAATCAAAGGGTTCCTCCCAGCCGCTGGGACTGCACAGGGCGTTATACACGCCGGGCAAGGCATGTTCCGCATTGCCGTCCCAGCTTCTGTAAACCCCCCAGCCGGAAATGGCGGTAAACTGCGCCTCTGCCTGAAGCATCTGGCAGAGCATGACAGCGTATCCTGGAAGGCAGGATGCCCATGGCATGATCCATTCTTCTGCTGACAGGGGACCGACGGTTCCCTCCCCCACAGTAAGGCTGTCCCCCACAAAAGCAATGCGCAGCTTTCCAGCCGGAACGGGCAGCAGCTCGCCATCCGTTTCCAGTGACGTAAGGATCAGGGAGCATTTCGGTTCTCCCGGAATCGGCTGTGTATCACGGACAATATCGATGGTATGGGGCACGGATGTATCCATACCGGCCAGGAGAGAAAGCGTATGGGTGCCCGGAGAGCAGACCTGCCGGGCAACCGGATAACCGTCCACCAGAACACCGATCCAGGGCGCATGCTGATTTCCTTCTGCCTTCACTATTACGGAAAGCATGGTGCACGCAGTCTTCACCCGGATGCCGCTGCCATTCCACAGAAGAGGCAGCTCGTCCCGGACACGGTAATCAACCCGTCCAAGGTAATGCATGGTTTCTCCCCGTGCAATCGGGAAAATCCTTCCCATTCCCTCTATCTCCTTCCAATCTCCCGATCCTGTTCCGTAAGCACAGAATGGGCTTTAATATATGCAACATTTTCGTCCACGGTTGTAAATGCAACTCCCACCACGGAGTCCGCAGCGCCATAATACAGGGCAATCCTTCCGGTATCCCCGTCGCAGAACGCAACACAGGGGAAGCAGACATTGGCCACAAATCCCCGTTCCTCATATTCGGTCTCCGGGGTCAGCAGAAAACTCTCACAGCGATAGCGTACCACGGAAGACTCTTCCAGGTCAAGGATCGCGCCGCCGATCACTTTTCTTCTTGACATTCCCCTGTACCTTTTCTATCATAATCAGAACATCGATGATTAGGAGGTTCTTCCATGTCCATCCTTTTTGACGCATCCTGCCAGTGTTTTCATCTTTCCAGCCAGGGCATGAGTTACATCATCCAGATGGCAGCGGGCCGCTACCCGCTTCATCTTTATTGGGGAGCATCCGTTCGTCACATCTCGGATGACCTGGTTACCCGTCTTTCCATCTATACTCATGATAACTTTTCCCTCCATGAGACGCCCCTGGACCGCATGCCCCAGGAAGCACCGGTTTTCGGCTGCGGCGATCTTCGGGAAGGAATGCTGCACGTCCGTCACGCCTCCGGCACCGCTGCTCTTGATCTGGTTTTCCAGAAGTATGAGATACGGACCGGCACCTGCCCCAAAGGCGGTCTTCCTCGGGCACACGGAGAAAACAGCGAAACCCTGGTTCTTACTCTTGCGGACGTCTCCTCCGGCATTGAGGTGGAGCTCACCTATACGCTCTGGGAAGACAGCCCCATTCTGGCCAGACACGTCCGAATCACCAACAATGGGACGGCTCCGGTAACCCTTGAGCGTGCCCTTTCCTGTTGCGTGGACTTTGAAGGTTCGGATTACCGTCTTCTGACCCTTTCCGGCGCATGGGCACGGGAACGTCACGAAGATTTCCGTCCTCTGGTTCAGGGAAACCAGGGAACCTCCACCGTGCGCGGAGCCTCTTCCGTACAGACTTCCCCCTTCATGGCACTTCTTTCGCCGGATGCCACCGAAGAAAACGGAGATGTCTATGCCATGGCACTCTGTTATTCAGGCAGTTTCCTTGCAAGTGTGGACGTGGATCAGGATCACAACGCCCGCGCAATGATCGGCATACAGCCTTTCGATTTTTCCTGGGCGCTGGCCCCCGGCGCCAGCTTCGATACCCCGGAAGCCTACCTCTGTTATTCCCATACCGGTCTCTCCGGAATGAGTCATGCCTTCCACACCTTTGTTCATCATCATATCAATCAAGGACCCTTTGCCCTGGCTCCCCGTCCGTTGCTCATCAACAACTGGGAAGCCACCTATTTTCAGTTTAACGAAGAAAAGCTTTTGGATCTTGCCAGAACCGCAAAAAAGGTCGGCATCGATCTCTTTGTGCTGGACGACGGATGGTTCGGGCACCGGGACAGTGACAATTCCTCCCTCGGCGACTGGTATGATGACCTCCGCAAGCTTCCCCATGGTCTTTCCGGTCTCAGTGACCGCATCCATGAACTCGGTCTGCTCTTCGGTCTTTGGGTGGAGCCGGAAATGATTTCCCCGGACAGCGATCTTTATCGTGCCCACCCGGACTGGTGCATTCATGCGGAGGACCGCATGCGCATTGAATGCCGTCACCAGCTGGTTCTGGACCTTACCCGTCAGGAAGTGAGGGATGCCATCGTTGCCTCGATCTGCGGCGCTCTCGCACGCGGCAAAGTCGATTACGTCAAATGGGATATGAACCGGAATATCAATATGGTCGGCTCTGCAGCCCTTCCTCCGGAACGTATGAAAGAATTCCACCATCGCTACATTCTCGGCCTGTATGATATCGTTTCCCGGGTCACCTCCGCTTTCCCGAAGGTTCTCTTCGAGAGCTGTGCCGGCGGCGGCGGCCGGTTTGACCTGGGCATGGCCTGCTATATGCCCCAGAACTGGACCAGCGATGATACGGATGCCTGGGAGCGCTGCCTGATTCAGCATTCAACCAGCTATGTGTTCCCCCCTTCCATGATGGGTGCCCATGTTTCCGCAGTTCCGAACCATCAGACTGGACGCATTACTCCCCTCGCCTCCCGGGCAGCTGTTGCCATGGGCGGCACCTATGGCTATGAGCTGGATCTCAACCGTCTGACTGCTGAGGAGCTTTCTTCCATCCGCTCCCTGAATGAACGGGTCCATGCCTGGCAAAATACTCTGCTGTATGGCACATACCATCGTCTGCTCTCTCCCTATGCCCGTACCAGGGCTGCTTTCATGACGGTCAGTGAAGACCGGAAGCAGGCCGTTGTAACCTTTATGAACGCACTGGCCGAACCCAATCAGAAGCCGAAGCTTTTAAAGCTCCGTGGTCTGGATCCGGATGCAGATTACCGGGACGTGGACACCGGTAAAGTCTACGGCGGAGATGAGCTGATGTCCTATGGAATCCCCCTCTCTGTTCCGCAGGCTGATTTTACAAGTCAGCAGTTTTTCCTCACCATCTGCTGAAATCTTTTCCCACCAACAAAAAATGGAACCCGCAAGAGTTCCATTTTTTCTTTTTTACATATCCCGCTTTTTTGTCCGGCGGGTACGCCAATGCTGTTTTTCCCGGCATTCTCCTGCATTTCCAGGGACGCGTGGAACAACAGGC
Organism: uncultured Clostridia bacterium; assembly: GCA_947167215.1. GTDB lineage: Bacteria > Bacillota > Clostridia > Christensenellales > Aristaeellaceae > Ventricola. Next base: position 50,473 of record CAMVHE010000013.1, on the reverse strand, counting down.
GAAGGCTCCCAATCATTCCGGGATGCGCTCCCCTAAAAAGTCTTCCACAAGAACGGACGCTTCTTGCAACGGATTCTTCTGCATATCCAGCCAGTGGATATCCGGGCAGCGCCTGAACCAGGTCATCTGGCGCTTGGCAAACTTCTTAATGGCCTGTGCCAGTGCTTTCAGCATGGTTTCCTCGTCTTCATACTCTCCCAGGCAATACTTTGTCAGGAAACGGTACTCCAGGCCCAGACCAAGCAAAAATTCCCTACTTACTCCCCGGTCCAACATTCCCCGGACTTCTTCCAGCATCCCCTGCTGCATTCGCATGGCAAGGCGCTCATCAATCCGCTTTCCCAGAATATCCCTGGGCCAGCTGACCCCCAGTCGGAGGCTGTCATAGCGCGGGTGCTTTGTAGGAATGGCATCATCCCCGTCATGAATGCGTTCCAGAATGCGCATCACGCGATTCCGATTCTTTTCATCCACTACTGCTTCCGGCGCCTGTTCTCGCAGAAGCACCACCAGCTCCGGCGTAGAAAGCTTTTCAAGCTCTTCCCGGTAAGCCAGATCCGGCTTCGTATCGGACAGTTCATATCCATCCAGGACGGAATCCACGTACAGTCCTGTACCGCCGACAATCATTGGGACCTTTCCCCTCGCTGCAATCTGCTCAATCAGCTCATAAGCCTGTTTCTGAAAGTCTGCCATGGAAAAGAATTCTCCCGGTTCACAGATGTCCAACATATGATGGGGAACGCCCTTCATTTCTTCCGGGGTGATCTTTCCGCTTCCCAGATCCAGTCCCCGGAAAACCTGGCGGGAGTCTGCAGAGATGATCTCCCCGCCAAACCGGCAGGCCAGTTCAACCCCCAGCGAACTCTTGCCGGATGCATTGGTTCCTACGACCGCTACAACCTTTATTTTCTTCTCCGGTCCCATCCGTTCATTCCCTTCACTTTATCGCTGAAGCGTGTTTCAGAAAAGCACAGTAACACTTGTATCCCTCATAGAGGTCTACCTTGCTGATCACTTCCCACGGTGCATGCATGGACAGGACCGGAATTCCCGAGTCAATCACATTCATGCCATACTTGGCGCACAGATAGGCAATGGTTCCGCCGCCGCCAACATCAACGCGTCCCAGCTCCGCTGTCTGGAAGGATACCTTCCCCTTATCCATGATATCCCGGATGGCCGCCATGAATTCTGCATTGGCATCATTGGAGCCGCTCTTGCCCCTGCTTCCGGTATATTTGTTAAAGGTGATGCCCCGTCCCAGATATGCGGCATTTTTCTTCTCAAATACAGAGGCATAGTTGGGATCATAGCCTGCACTGACATCACTGGAAAGCATGCGGCTGGCAGAAAGCACTCTGCGGAGAGCCAGATCCGTGTAAGGCTGCAACAGTCCTACCAACTCTGCCGTAATGTTTTCAAAGTAACGGGCAGCCATACCGGTAGCGCCAACACTGCCAATCTCTTCCTTGTCCGTCAGAACGCAGCAGAGCGTGTAGTCCGGAGTTCCCTCATAATCCACGAGGGCACGCAGGGACGGATATGCACAGCAGCGGTCATCATGGCCATATCCCAGAATCATGGAGCGGTCCAGGCCCATATCCCGTGCCTTTCCTGCAGGAACAATTTCCAGCTCTGCCGAAAGGAAATCTTCTTCCGTAAACTGGTATTTCTTTTTGAGAATATCCAGCATCATCTCTTTGACGGGTTCCTTTTTCTTGCCCGCCATAGGCTGACTGCCGATGATCAGGTTCAGGGACTCCCCTTCTACAACCTTGGCACCCTTCTTTTCCATCTGCTCCTGGGCAAGGTGAGGCAGCAGATCAGAAATGCAGAATACCGGATCCCCTTCCTCTTCCCCGATGACCACCGGGAGAACCTTTCCATCTTTTTTGACTACCACGCCGTGAAGTGCCAGCGGCATGGCGACCCACTGGTACTTCTTGATGCCGCCATAATAATGAGTATCCAGATAAGCTAGATCGGTATCCTCATACAGCGGATTCTGCTTGACATCGATTCTCGGCGAGTCAATATGTGCGCCCAGAATATTCATGCCCTCTTCAACGGGCTTCTTTCCGATAATATATGCCACAAAGGACTTGTTCATCCAGTTATAGTAAACCCTGTCACCAGCCTTCAGCTTACGGTTTTCCCGGATGGCCTTGGCAAGGTCGGTAAATCCGTGTTTTTTTGCTTCTGCCACACTAAAGGTGACGCATTCCCGCTCCGTTTTTCCCTGATCCAGAAATGCCCGGTATGCATCGCTGAACTGGTCAATCTCCTCGGTGGTCTTATACGTTGTCCATGCATTTTTTCTTTCCATTGCGATTTCCTACTTTCTCTGTTTATTCTTCTACCTGAAGCATCTTCAGGACAGCTTTCAGCTCTTTTGCCGGAAGCTGGCCCGGAGCACTTTGCATTTCTGCGCTTCCAAAGGTCAGACAGCTTCCAGTGAGACTGCAGCCCACGCGGGAAATGCTGCCGATATTTCCCATGGAGATGGCAATGATGGGAATTGTCATTCTGTCCCTGGCCTCCCGGGCTCCCTGCAGGAGCGCAAGCACATCCTGCCAGTTTTCCGGCATATAGGCGACTTTTGCAATATCCGCCCCCATTGCTTCCATCCTCTGGAAGCTTTTCCGGATCTCTGAGGCAGGTGGTGTTCTTGCAAAGTCATGGTGTGACGCCACAATCGCCTTTCCTGCTGCCTCTGCACATTCCTTGATTTTCGGAAAACAATCTCCAGCCTGACCTATCTCCACATCCATCAGATCCCATGCAGGATTTTCCAGCATCTTCATCAGCAGTTTTTCATAGCCTGCAGAATCCGTACTTCCCAGTCCGCCTTCTCTCCGTGTCCTGTAAGTGAAAAGAACGGGCAGTTTTCCCAGACTGGAACGAAAAACCTCTCCCGCGCGGTCGCAGATATCCGCGTATCCTTCCCCGGAAAGATAGTCCGCGCGAAACTCCAGCAGTTCTGCCCCATTATCCATAGCCTGCGTAATATCTGCCTGCAGATCCTGGAGCCTTCCGGACATGACCGATATACAGACCTTCGCCCTTCCTGCGCCAAGCGTCAGCCCCTTTGCTTGTATTGTCTTTTCTTTTTTCTCCACAGACACATTCCTTCTTGACTTTTATTTCCGGGAACTCTATAATAAACGATGCGCTGATGTGGTGGAATGGCAGACACAGGGGACTTAAAATCCCTTGCCTTTAAAGCGTGCGAGTTCGAGTCTCGCCATCAGCACCAGAAGGATCTCTGCATTACAGGGATCTTTTCTTTTTTACCCGGATCGAAAGACATCCCCTGTTTCCTCCCGTCCTGTCTGCCGTGCTGTGCGTTTTTTCCGTGTTAGCCATTATAACACGATTCCCGACTGGCGCAAAGAAAAAAGAGCTGAACCTCACAGGTACAGCTCTTCCACGCCCATTCCGATCGCTGCAGCTGCATAGGAAGAGGAAAAGACATATTCCGTTGCCTTCTGCACATCTTCGATGGTCACTGCTTCCATTTTCCGCAGAACTTCAGAAGGATCCTTCACCGTATTCTTCATGAGCATGTTACGCCCCAGTGTGGACATTCTGCTGGAAGAATTCTCCATGCCCAGGATATAGGACACCCTCAGCTGTTCTTTTGCCATATCAAATTCGTTTGGAGTGACGCCTTCTTTTTTTATCTTTTCAATCTCTTCATGAATTGTATGTGCCACCAGCTGAGCCTGGGCAGGGCCGGTTCCTGCATAGACTGAAACCGTACCCATTGCTGTATAGGCGGCGGGATAGCAATAGACCGAATAAGCGGCCCCCATATCTTCCCGGATACGCTGGAACAGTCTGGAAGCGTTCCCTCCACCGAGAATATTGCACATTACCGAAATGGGATATACTCTGTCATCCTCGTGACTTGCTCCGTTCCAGCACATCGCCATGTGGACCTGTTCGATATTCTTCTTTTTGATCACCGCACGATAGTCTTTCTGGGAAAAGACGGGAATCCTGCTCGGTTCGTCTGTATGCTGCATACCGCCCAGGTATGCTTCGCAGAGGGAACGGAGTTCCGCAGAATCAAATGATCCCACTACCGACACTACCAGATTTTCCGGCTGATACTGACGTTTCCGGAAAGCCCTCAATTCTTCGCAGGTGATCCTGCTGATCCGGTCTGCATACCCCAGAATCGGCCTTCCCATGGGATGGTTTCCAAACCATCCCTCAGAAAGGAGATCAAAAACCAGTTCGTCCGGCGTATCCTCTGCCATGGCAATCTCTTCGAGAATCACGCCTCTTTCCCGCTCCATCTCTTCCGGGTCAAGTCTGGAATGAAGCAGAATATCGCTGAGCAGCTCAAGTACCCGCGGCAGATGTTCCGTTATCACCTTGGCATAATAACAGGTACATTCCTTTGATGTAAAGGCATTTACCTGTCCGCCCAGACGATCCATTTCCGCAGCAATCTGCAAAGTGGACCGGTTTTCCGTACTTTTGAACAGCATATGCTCTATAAAATGGGACATGCCGTTCTCCGCTTCGCTTTCTGCACCGGAACCGGTTCCGATCCACATGCCAACGCAGACAGAAGGGAATACATCCATCTTTTCTGCAACGACCCGTATCCCGTTTGTGAGCGTAAATACCTCAATGTTATTTTTATCCATGGTGTAAACTCCTAAAAAAGGCTGCCTTGCGGCAGCCAGAAAGTTTTAATGACGATCCGTGCGGCGCGGCGGACGCTGACCGGGATTGCGCGGAGCGCTTTCCTTTGCCGGTGCGTATTCGATGTCGTTACGGATAAGATTAATGCGGCCCTGTGCATCAATCTCTGCAACCTTGACCTCAATCTCGTCACCAATCTTCACCACATCTTCACACTTCTCCACGCGGCCGCGGGCAAGCTTGGAAATGTGGATCATGCCGTCCTTGCCAGGCAGAAGCTCTACAAAGACACCAAAGTTCATCATGCGCACAACCTTGCCCATGTAAACCTCGCCCACTTCGATATCTTTGGCGATGCCTTCAATGATCTTCTTTGCACGATTGGCGGCTTCTTCATCCGGCGTTGCAATATATACACTGCCATCGTCCTCGATATCAATCTTGACGCCGGTCTCGTCGATGATCTTGTTAATCATCTTTCCGCCGGAGCCGATGACCTCACGGATCTTCTCAGGATTAATGGTGAAGTGAATGATCTTCGGTGCATACTTCGAAAGGTGCTCACGCGGTGCTGGCAGCACGGCCAGCATCTTCTCAAGGATGTAAAGACGTCCTTCCAGTGCCTGGGACAGCGCCTGACGCAGGATAGCTTCATCGATGCCCTTGATCTTGATATCCATCTGAATGGCCGTAATACCGTTCATGGTACCTGCCACCTTGAAGTCCATATCTCCCAGGAAGTCTTCAAGACCCTGGATATCCGTCAGCACAGCAACTTTTCCGGTCTCCGTGTCCTTGATCAGGCCCATCGCCACGCCGGCAACAGGAGCTGTAATCGGAACACCTGCATCCATCAGAGACAGAGTGGAACCGCAGACAGAAGCCTGAGAGGTAGAACCGTTGGAGGAAAGCACTTCACTGACCACACGAATTGCATAGGGGAAATCCTCGACAGGAGGAATCACCGGCAGCAGTGCCCTGCGGGCAAGTGCGCCATGACCGATCTCTCTGCGTCCGGGGCTCTTCAGACGTCCCGCTTCTCCGGAAGCATAAGGCGGCATATTGTAGTTATGCATATAGCGCTCGCTGGTTTCCGCACCAAGACCTTCGATGGTCTGTGCCTCACTCAGTGGGGCCAGTGTTGTCACGCTCAATACCTGCGTTTCTCCACGGGTAAAGACACCGGTACCATGCGTTCTGGGCAACACTCCGACTTCGCACCAGATGGGGCGGATCTGCGTCAGAGAACGTCCGTCCGGACGTACGCCCTGATCAATGATCTTGCGGCGCATGACTTCTTTATCGAGATAATAGAGAGCATCGTCCACTTCCGACATGCGGTCTGCAAAACGTTCCGCATACTTCTCATGGGCTTCCTGCTTTACAATATTCTCACGGTCACCGCGCTCATGACGATCAAAAGCCTCAAAAGCCCACTGCGTGCGCTCAAGGAAATCTTCATGAACAGCCTGCTTGATGTCTTCGCCGGTCTCAAAGATCGGGAAAACTGCCTTTTCCTTGCCGATTTCGCTGACGATCTTATTCTGGAACTCCACGAGCTTCTTGATGGTTTCATGACCGGTCAGGATCGCACGAAGCATATCATCTTCGCTGATCTCCAGTGCGCCGGCTTCCACCATAAGCACAGCCTCATCCGTACCTGCCACCGTCAGTGCCAGTTTGGAGACCTCGCGCTGTGCGCTGTCCGGGTTAATGACTACTTCGCCATTTACCAGACCAACGCTGACAGCTCCCACAGGGCCGCCCCACGGAATGTCACTTACCGCAATCGCCATGGAAGCACCCAGCATGCAGGGGATTTCCGGCGGTACGTCCTGCTCAACAGACAAGATGGTGCAGACAACCTGGACATCGTTTCGGATGCCCTTATTGAAAAGCGGGCGCAGCGGGCGGTCGATAAGACGGGCGGTCAGGGTTGCCTTTTCAGAGGGCCTTCCTTCACGCTTGATAAATCCGCCGGGTATTTTGCCCACAGAATACATTTTTTCCTCAACATCTACGCTCAGCGGGAAAAAATCCTGTCCCTCACGGGGAGTCTCCGCCGCGGTAGCATTGACCATGACAACGGTATCTCCAAGGCTTACAATGACGGAACCATTAGCCTGTCCGCAGTACTTGCCGAAATTCATGCTGAGCGTGCGGCCAGCCAGTTCCATTGAATACGTTTTTTCCATTTTCTTCTCCTTTCCATCCCACACACCATTCGATGCGAACCCTCGCACCGAAAAAGACCGTCGCCTGGTTTTCCCAAACGACGGTCATCTGGGTTCCGGCGCTTATTTGCGCAGACCCAGCTTCGCAACAAGTGCACGATAACGCTCGATATCGATCTTCTTGAGATAGTCGAGCATACTGCGGCGCTGACCAACCATCAGCAGAAGGCCACGATGAGAATGATGATCCTTAGCGTGTGTCTTCAGATGAGCATTCAAGCTGTTGATGCGAGCCGTAAGCAGTGCAATCTGAACCTCAGGAGAACCGGTGTCTCCTTCATGCCGCGCATATTCTGCGATTATTGCTTCTTTTCCTGCCTTGTCAAGTGCCATTGTTTTTTCCTCCAATAATATATTTGTCAACCACCGAGAGCACGGAGCACCGTCTGGAGAAACAAATGTCTGAGCACCCGGTTACGACTGCCGTATTCTATCACATCAAATTCTTTTTGTAAATAACTTTTTTTACGATTTTCAGGTTTCTCCTAATACATAACCCGTCCCTGTGCAACAGCCATCAGGTGCTGTCCATAAGGGCTTTTCCCATATACCTTTGCCGCTTCCGTGAGTTCTGCAACATCTATCCATCCATTGATAAAAGCAATTTCTTCCGGCGCAGACACCATGATTCCCTGCCTTGTCTCAACGGTTTCCACGAAATTGGCAGCCTGTAGCAGCGAGTCCATGGTTCCTGTATCCAGCCAAGCAAACCCTCTTCCCAGCCTTTCGACATCCAAGACTCCCTTATTTAGATACATCTCATTCAAGGTTGTTATTTCCAGTTCTCCCCTTGCTGACGGTCTGACCATTTTCGCCTTCTCTGCCACACCTGCCGGATAGAAATACAGCCCCGTAACAGCATAATTGCTTTTGGGAATCTTCGGTTTTTCTTCAATGCTTACTGCATGCCCATCCGAATCAAACTCGACAACACCAAACCGTTCCGGGTCAGGAACGTAATACCCGAATACCGTTGCCCTTCCCTCCTGGGCATGGCTGACCGCACTTCTCAGCAATCGGCGAAAGCCATTGCCGTAAAAAATGTTATCGCCGAGAATCATGGCACTTTCTTCTTTTCCTATGAACTCTTCGCCAATCAGAAACGCCTGGGCAAGACCGTCAGGGCTTGGCTGGACAGTATAGCTGAGATGGACGCCAAACTGATGGCCATCTCCCAGCAGTGCTTCAAAGCGAGGAGTATCCTCGGGTGTCGAAATGATCAGGATATCCTGAATACCTGCCAGCATCAAAGTCGATAGAGGGTAATACACCATGGGCTTATCGTAAATGGGCAAAAGCTGTTTTGATGTCACCTTGGTCAAAGGATAAAGCCGCGTGCCGCTACCGCCAGCGAGTACGATTCCTTTCACTGTATTCACCTTTCTTTCTCAATGCTATTAAAAATTTATTCTTTCTTCCTCAATCACCAATGGGCGGTGCATGATCCTAACATTAATTGCAGCAATATACTCTCCTAAAAAGCCCAAAAATGCGAATATAATCGAGCACATTAAAGATGTGACAATAATCAAAGGTGCCTGACCTGCAATGAACCGGTCCCAATAAATCAGTTTTAAAACTAGGTAGATCAAGCCAATGATGAGATTTATAATGGCAAATCCCATTCCAAGAAACTCTGCCACTCTCATGCCTATTTTGGTATAGCTTGTAACCGAGAGCATTGCAGCATCAAATAGAGTATAAAAATTGTTATGAGTTTTTCCTGCCCTTCTTAAAGGCTGTTCATAGGGTACTTCCTTCCGTTTTCCGCCCAGTTCTGCAACAATCCCGCGGATAAACGGAGTGGGATCATTCAAACTGCGAAGAATATCCAGAAACGCTCTGTCATATAATCCAAAGCCAGTAAAATGTTCAATCTGATCAACAGAAGAAAATGCTTTAATCATCTTGTAATATAAGGTTCTCAAGGCATACATGAACCTGTTTTCTTTGCTCGAGGTTTTTACTCCGCAAACTATATGGTACCCTTCTTCCCAATACTTCAAAAAGACAGGGATCAGTTCGACCGGGTCCTGAAAATCCGCGCACATGCAAATTGCACAGTCACCGGTTGTCTGACAAAGTCCATAGTAGGGACTATTGAATTGCCCAAAGTTTTTAACGTTAAAAATTGCTTTCACTTTTTCATTGCTTTTACATATTTCTCTGAGAATTGGCCTTGTCTTATCCTGCGAACAGTTATCTATAAATACAACCTCATAATCATAATCCCGCAATGCTTCCATTTGTCCGACAACAGCTTCACATATTTTTTCTACATTTTCTTCTTCGTTATAGCAGGGAATTAATATGCTAACTTTCTTCATGTATTATTTCTCTTCCTTTTTTCAGACTTTTTCTATTCCACCAGTTCGCTTATCTATTTTTTCTGATATGAATCAGCCTCGTCCAAATGTTGAATATATAACGTTTTATCACATACGGGAATCATATAATTTCCATAACATAGCGTCAATTCTTCATCATAGCCGGTCGGGATAGGAAACTGACGTCCTCTCAATTCAGCTTCCAGGACACCCTCCATCCAACATTTTTTCATTTTTCTCTTGGGATTAAAAAAAGTGTGCCAAACTGTTTTATATGCCTTTCTATTAAGCTTCTCTATCTTTTTAAAGAATAGATTGCATATACTTTTTGTTGAAAATAACTTTCCAAGTGTGCTAAACATGGCAATAGCTATTTTTTCTACTGTAGAATATTTTGAGTAGTCTATTCTCCATCGATGACCCATTCCGAGTCCATATATAAAACGAATCTGGGCAATTGCACAAAGCTGTTGAATTTTATTGTCCGGAATACCAAAAACGATAAAAACGTCAATACCTATATGATTTTGAAGATTTTTATAATAAAGGTCCTCTTCGGTTTCTCTTCGCAATAAATATCGATCATCAACAATTCTGCAGATAAAATCATAAAAACCCGGGGCAAATTCAGAGGGTTCCACTAAGTGAACATATTGGGGAAGGTTTTTCTGCATTGCCGATTTAAATGCAGGGTAATCTTCCAGCATAACTTTTATGTCTATGTCATCATCCCACGGAATAATATTCTTATCACGAACTGCTCCTAATTCCGTCCCACTATCAAGGAAATATTTGACTCCCTCTTTTTTGCAAATATCATCTAGCAGACATAATAATTCAAAGCTTCGGTCCTGAACTTCCTTTAATTCCATTTTTCTCACACACCTTATACAAAAATGCTCTTCTTGAATTCCGGACAACAATATAGACCAGCAAATTGTTAGAATAAAGCCCGGCAGCAAAGAAAATATAAATCATGCCTGTCAGAAATCTGATATTACCAAGTGGTTTTGTTGGACAGGCACAAAATACATCCTAAACATAACAACTTTGATTGCTCAAATATGGGCTTTCTTTGGAACTTTAAACAGCCCATCATCCTCAAGGATTCAAGTGCTTCATCCACGCTATCGTTCTGCTGATTCCTTCACGAAAAGTAAACTTTTGAGTAAATCCTATGGCCTGCAATGCTACAATATCAGCCTTGAGATACATTACCTGTTTATCATTATATCCACGTTTTCCAAATCCTATCGGCTTGGAATAATTGGTTAATTCTGCAATCATTTCGATATATTCCTTCAACGGCCGGACAATTCCGCTTCCGATGACATAGGTCTTGCCCGTTTCTCCTTTTTCAGCAGCTAAAAGAATCGCTTTGGCAGCATCGTCTGCATAGATATAATCCCACATCTGATCGCATGGGGTGAATGCTGTATCTTCATTTAACAGCATTTGTCTTACAGCGGTACTAATCAGCGTCTGTTCCCGATCATAAGGCCCATATACGCTGAGAATCCGACACCAGATATGGCGAAGATGCATTTGTTCACATAAGAGTCTTGTAAAATGTCCAGCAGATAGTTTCGCAATGCCATACCCCGTTTCCGGATAAGCCGGCGTATCCGGTCCGATCTTTCCCTGCACCCGTCCATATTCAGCCTGTGAACCTGCTCCAATAAAAGTTCTGCACCCCAATGCATTAGCAAAATGAACTGCTGCCAGGGAAGCCTGTATATTTTCGAGCTGAAGCTGTACATTTTCCCGTTCTTTTCCAAAGGAAGACATCCATGCCAGGTGGAAAAACAGCTCGTAGTTATCCAATTCGATTTTTTGTTTCTTCAGCGCTTCAACGGCATGCTCATATTCGTTCAAATCCAATTTCAATACAGTACAATGGGAGATAGCACCCAACTCATCTGCCCTTGAAGAGTTTCTATGCACAACAGCCAATACTTCATACCCGGCGTTAATGCATATATTTATAAGCGCACGTCCAATTGCACCGGTTGCACCGGTAATCACTGCTGTTTTCATAGTACCTTTCACTCCGTACATGACAGCTATTCAATATATTTGTATTCTTTTATTCATCCAATAATGGAATAACCATTATCTTTTCAAGCTCTTCTCTTCCAAGAAAAGGAGCAAGGTCTTCCAGCGGAGCACTTACAAGCGTACCATCTTCCAAGCGCTTTGTGCTACTCTTCGGTTCCCATACTTGATTGATATCTGTGAAGATTTCCGTGAATACAGGCCCCTCTGTTTTCAGGGCCTGATCTACTACAGATTTCATCTCCTCATTGCTGTGGGCAGCGAAATACACAAAACCAAATGCTTCCGCAATCTTCTTAAACTCCGGAAAGGACAAATCTCCTGACTCGGGTCCAATCCCAACATAATTCCTGTTAAAAAGATTCGTCTGCGTAATACGGATAGAATGGTAACCATTATTGTTTATCAAAAAGATCTTAATCGGCAGTCGGTTTGTCAGGATTGTCTGCAGTTCTTGGAGATTCATCATAATTGATCCATCACCCTCCAGACAGATCGTGTTCCTCCTTCCTCCGCCGATACACGTGCCAATCGCTGCTGGAAGTCCATATCCCATAGAGGCAATCGCACTGTTGTTTGCCATACGGCTGCCCTTCTGGATCACATAAGCCTGATTTCCAACAACGCAGCAGGCTCCATTGGAAACTGCTGTCAGACTGTTTTCTGGTAGTTGAGAGCTCAGATACCTGACAAACGCATAAACATTAGCAGTTTCACCATCATCCTCCCAATGCCGCGGCAACACAACAGGATATTTTTCTTTCCAGCCGCAACATTTTTGAATCCAGTCCGTTTTACTGTACACTATTTCCTCAGTGGCAAGATCGAGCTTGGTAAGAAAATCTTTTGCATCTGCCCAGATCGGCAGATCAACATGGATTGTCGGCTTTTTCATCTCGCCCTGATCAATATCAACCATAATAACTTCGGCCGCTCTTGCCCAGGTCTTCCAGTTATACCCAACCTGGCGAATCGAAATCCGTGTGCCAACAGCCAGAATCAGATCTGCATTCTGGATTGCCCAGTTTCCCGGTCGATCTCCCATATTTCCAGCGCGTCCTATATAAAGCGGATGCTCATCTTCTATTAAATCCACCGCATTCCAATATGTAACCACCGGAATATTCAGTTTCTCCAGCACCCTTCTGAATACATCATATCCGCCAGAAAGACGAATACCATACCCTGCATGAAATACAGGACGCTTTGAATTCTTTATTTTCTCTAAAACTGTCATTACCACATCATCCTGTACAGGAGGTGGCAGCAGCTCATCATCGATATCAGAATCATATCCTATGAGCCCTTCCGTCTCGATAAAACATCCCTGATAATTCACAGGAATATCAATCCAGACTGGTCCCGGACGACCGGTTGTAGCCAAATGCCATGCACGTTCCAAATGATAGCGAATTGTGACCGGATCTTCAACCATAACTGCATACTTTGTCATAGGTTGAACCGATTTTACAATGTCATATTCCTGGTCGCCCATAGCGCGAACTATTGCCCCGGCTTCTTTCAATGCAAACCTTGCTGTTGTGTCATATCGAACCTGTCCACTGAGAATGAACATCGGAATTGAGTCCAACCATCCGCCAACAACACCAGTAATTGCATTTGTCCCTCCAGGGCCTGTAGTTACACAAACAGCGGCAATGCGGTTATCAAGACGTGCATATGCTTCTGCAGCTATCGCGCATGCCTGTTCATGATGGTTATAAGTAACTTTCAACCCTGGGCAATGCCCTAGGGCATCATTCATATGCATCGCTCCACCGCCAACGACACTGAAGACATCTGTAACTCCATGCTCCACTAAAAAATTAGCAACATAATCTGCTAGTCTAATCTTCATAACCGCTCCTTAAAACTATGCTTTCGGAAAAAACATATTAATAAGACTATTTCTGCAATTGTTATACTCGATTGATAAGGTAATGAGAATTTAGCACAATCGCACCATTATCGATCGATATTTATGCGCAATAGTTTTTGTTTTGTTCAAAGAGAACGCTCAGTTAGCTTGAAACACTTAAATGTATTCAAAGAAGCTCGGCTTCCCTTTTAAATGCTTAACACTCGATTCAGTATTAACGCAAGGGTTATCTTAAACTTGTTTTCTTTTCATCCCTGAAGGATTGATATGCCATAAAACAATAAGTCATTATCAGCCTGATACCATTGACAAATAATACGGCTAAACAGAATGCATCGAAATTGGCATTTAAGACAGCGGGTATGCAGGCACAGCAAAACAAAACGGCATATATCGCATTAATAGTGATATTATAGAATGGCTTCCCAAATCTGAGTAGTATCACAAGAACAATATTCCCCGTAAAATAAACAACCTGAGCCATATTAGCTACTAAAAACTTTGATTTCACTATAGAATAGTTATCTGGATATAAGAATGAAATCACAAAATGCGAACAAAGAGTGCATCCTATGGTACCCAATATTACTACAATAACAGAGCCCAGAATGGACAGTGCTAGAATCTTTCTATTCATTAAGCCCTTAAACTTTGAAAGATATCCGGCAATAATGCTGTTTAAAGGGGTGGAAATAAATGATACAGTCTTTCCGAGAAGAGAGGCCAGATAATAATATGTCACGGCCTCTCCGCTGATCCTTTTAAGCAGCAGGCGATCACTATTAAAAATCAAAGTTGATAGAAATTCAGAAAGAAATAAATAAATAATGATTTTTAAGGTAGGATAAAGCGCTTCTACATTTACTTTAGAATCCCATTTTAATACATTTCCAACCTTAGCTACATACCCTATACCTACCAGTTCACCTACTACGAGAGAAAAGAACCAAAACTTCGTGTACTGAAACAGTCTGGTTCCAAACAGATATCCGATTGATATCATTAAGTAAAACAGAAAAAGGCCTTTGTAATTAATGTGTAAACGAAACTCTACTTCTGAGTAATACCTCCACATCATTAAACACATTAAGCCCCAAAAGAAAAAACCTTCAACGAGAGTAAGACTTATTGCCCCAATAATGTTCAGTAGGATGATTAATAATAAAAAGAGAAAACTCCCTATCATCATTATCAATATATATGGTGAATTATGAGTTTCTCGGAAAACACTTTCTTTCATTCTGGCATAATTGCTGCTGATTCCTAAAGATATTGAAAGTATATTAATCCAGGACATTAGATACAATACATTGCCATATGCCATGCTTCCCAATTCATTATTCCATTTTGGATATACAAAAAATTGGAGGATGATATTGATTAGTAGAACTCCGCTTATACTCCAACAGAAATTAATAGCAATACCTTTGGGGAACATTTTGAAATATTTCTTTATTTCTTTAATATCCATTTCTTATTCAATCCTTAAAGAAAGGAAAATGTCGTTACTGAATTCTGAGTTTTTTTCAACAGCAACCTTTACAAAACTCCTTTTCTTGTCATCTATATATATATTTTTTCTGATTCTCTGTCGATTTCTTTTACGAAATCACTGCTGCATAGGTGGTTCGTGTACGCATTAGACGACTTTGGGGATATTTATATACCTCCTATGCCTTATTGTGAAATAAACCCACAATAGTATAACATAGGAGGTTTACATTTGGTACTTTTCATGATGCTGTAGCATTATTTGACTTTTACTCTGTATATGAAAGAGAATTAATAATCTCAGGCTTTCATAAATGCATCAATAATTGTTTGTCCTATATATTCAATCATCTCTTCCGTCATTCCCGGATAAACTCCCACCCAAAAAGTATTATTCATTATATTATTTGTATTTTCCAAATCTCCGATTATCCGATATGCATTTGTATTTCTGATTTCATCAAAGCATGGATGCTTCACGAGATTCCCACTGAATAACAGCCTTGTTTGTATCTGATGCTCTTCTATATATGCAATAATGCTGTTGCGGGACTTCTTGCATTCCGTTCGAATTGTAATAGGAAAGCCAAACCAGGATGGATTACTGTTAGGACTTGCCTCTGGCAGAATAATATCAGTGTCAATTGTGGAAAGGATTTGTTTTAGGTGCTGAAAGTTTGAACGGCGTTTGTCTATAAAGTTCGGCAGTTTCTTTAATTGTTCACACCCAATTGCCGCCTGCATATCCGTAACTTTAAGATTATAGCCAAAGTGACTGTACACATATTTGTGATCATAACCTTGAGGCAATTCTCCAAACTGACCATCGAAGCGATGCCCACAATAATTATCCCGTCCGGATGGGCATATACAATCTCTTCCCCAATCTCTATAAGAGAGAATTAATCGATGTAAAAGTGGGTTGTCGGTATAAACAGCTCCCCCTTCCCCCATTGTCATATGGTGCGGCGGATAAAAGCTGCTTGTACCAATATCTCCCCAAGTACCGGTATATTTAGTTGTTCCGTCAATTGTGTATTCTGACCCTAGTGCATCGCAATTATCTTCTATCAACCACAGGGAGTATTTTTCACATATACGTTTAACTTTTTCGAGGTCAAATGGGTTTCCTAATGTATGTGCAATCATAATGGCTTTTGTTTTCTCTGAAGTTGCCATTTCCAACTGATTCACATCAATATTGTAATATGGAATTGTAACATCAATAAATACAGGAACAGCTCCGTACTGAATAATAGGCGAAACGGTGGTAGGAAATCCACATGCAACAGTAATTACCTCATCACCTTTTTTTATTTGTCTGTCTCCCAGTTCAGGAGCAGTTAAAGCCATAAACGCAATCAGATTTGCAGATGATCCAGAATTCACCAAATGAACATATTTTATTCCGATCCATTCCGCAAAAGATTTTTCGAATTGTGCTGCAAAGCGCCCAGTTGTCAACCAGAAATCCAATGTTGCATCGGTCAAAGCCTGCATCTCTTTTTCATCAAAAACCCTTGATGCATAGGATATTCTCATTCCAGGATGAAAATCTTCTTTTTTTTCAATATAGCAATGGTAATACTTTGCTACCAATTCTTTTATTTCTCTTCTTGCCTCTATTTCATTCTGCCATTTATCCATATATGAACACCTTTCACAATATGTAAGTCAAAGAACCTGTATCCGTTTATCTTTTCTGAATTGTTCCTATCTGCTTCCTTTTAACTGAAGAATTCGGAAATCTGGGCATTCATTACTGTCCTGACGTTTTCTCCTGCAAGCCATGATTTGCTCCACTCGACAACTTTTCCAACTGCTGTATCTATATTCCATCTTGGTTTCCATCCAAATGTTGCTTTCAGTTTTGAACAATCAAGCTTTAAGAAATTGGCTTCATGCGGTCCGGCTTCCATAGCAGATGTGCTCTTTATCTCATTACCCCAATGTTTAATAAATAGATCAACCAGAGTTTTTGTATCAATACAATCAGCTTCATCCGGCCCTACGTTATACGACGAAGAATAATTAATATTCCTGTATTGTGCAACAGCAACGAGCAGGTACGCATTCAATGCTTCCAATACATGCTGATACGGACGCACAGAATAAGGATTTCGAAGGATTATTGGTTCCTGCCTTTGTGCAGCACGTACGCAATCTGGAATAATGCGATTACGTGCAAAATCTCCTCCCCCGATTACATTTCCTGCCCTTACTGTCGAAACTCCAACTTCTAAACTTCTTAAAAAGGATCGATTGTAACTATCCGTAACAAGTTCTGAACAAGACTTGGAATTGGAATACGGATCATACCCATTTAGAGATTCATTTTCTCGATATCCCCAAACCCATTCATGATTTTCATATACTTTATCTGTAGTAACATTTATAAAAGATCTGACTGTGGATGCATGCCGGATCGCTTCGCAGATGTTCACTGTTCCCATTGTATTTGTTTCATACGTTGTTACTGGATCTTCATAGCTTTCCAATACAATAGGTTGAGCAGCCATATGAATCACAATCTCTGGCTTGTATATATCAAAGACTTTCTTAAGGTGATCTAAATCCCTTATATCTCCTTTAATGTGTACGATCTGATTTTCTATACCGCTCAATTTGAAAAGACTGATTTCTTTTTCTCTGCAGGTCGAGTACCCTATAACTTCAGCCCCGGCATTGACCAAAACTGTTGAAAGCCAAGAACCTTTGAAACCGGTGTGCCCGGTGATCAGTACTTTCTTTCCCTTGAAAAAATGTAAAGTAGTATCCATATTTGTTACCAGCGCTTTCTGCTCAATTACCATACCTTCCAGGGAGCATTACCATTCTGCCAAAGCTTTTCCAACGTATCTTTCTCTCGTTTGTTATCCATACACTGCCAAAAACCAGAATGTGAATAACTCATCAGTTCCCCTTCTTGCGCAAGTTCCTGTAATGGCCCCTTCTCCAAAATCGTTGTATCGTCTTCAAGATAGTTAAAAATCCGGGGTTCAAAAACCATAAAACCTGCATTGATGGGCGCTCCATCATTAATGTTCTTTTCTCTGAAGGAATGAACAGCGTTGTCTCCTCCTATGTCAAGTATTCCTTTTTGCTGTACCAACATAACAGAGGTTAAAGTAGCAATTTTCCCGTGAGAAAAATGAAAATCTACAAGTTTTCTTATGTTAACATCACAAACACCGTCGCCATATGTCAGCATGAAAGTCTCATTCCCAATGTATTGCTGTATTCTCTTAATCCTGCCGCCTGTCATAGTGTTTAATCCGGTGTCTACAATTGTCACTCGCCAGGGTTCTACATGCTGATGATGAACGATCATTTTGTTTCCTTCGGTAAAATCAAACGTTATATCACTTGTATGAAGGTAGTAATCGGCAAACCATTCTTTAATAATATGCTGTTTATAGCCGGCACAAATAATAAAATCATTAAATCCATAGTAAGAATAGCACTTCATAATATGCCAGAGTATTGGCATATTTCCGATTTCTATCATAGGTTTCGGTTTATATTGAGACTCTTCACTGAATCTTGTTCCAAAGCCTCCGGCCAAGATGACAACCTTCATGTTAAAACCCTTTCTTTTTCTGATAGTGTATGCTTAACAAACCTTTCCCCGAATCAGGGTTCTTTCAGAATCCATACCGTCTTTTCTCTGAGTATCTTTCTACCTGCTTCCGTTTTCTTTAAGCATTCGGCTGAAGGTGTTAAAAATACTTAAAAGCTTTGCCAAATGTCCGTTTGGTACCGATTTGAAATGCTGCATATGGTATTTTCCATGCTTCCAGGCAACCTTTTCTTCATTTTCTGGGAAAAATCGACAGGCATTCATAAATAGCAAGATAGGAAGCATCCAAAAAAGACCGAACTCAGTCTTTGGAAAACTGAAACAGTACTACTGTCGAGATGATGCTGTGGGTTTATGCAATTCGCCCCTAAAACGAAGATTACATAAAAGAACCTTCATTTAAGCAACTGATTTCCGAAATCCTGTACTATATTCTATCATCTGCATTCCACTTCCATGACATTAACGCATACAGTACAGGAATATTTAGTTATTGCTGCTCTTTATTTTCTTTGTAATCCACTTTCTTGTTTTACATGATCCACAAACAGGACGATGCGATTGATTCACATCAGGAATCGGATAAATTCAATGCTGTCAGGATTTGCACCATAAGGCTTCCGGCAAGTAGTGAACGTATTCTCAGCCTTCCAACTTCCTGTTAAATGCATCAGGGTCAGGACGTTGATTCTTCCTCGGAAGGTCAAGGGAACGCTCGCCTGCTCCATCTATAATTACTATACAAATTCCGGAAACCGAGACACTTTCAGATACAGACTTCTGACTAAGCCTGACCAGTTTCACATTGATTATTCAATTCAAGCTCACAAAGCGGTGGCGTCGAAATCTTTACAGGTCATTTGAGTGCTAAAACCGCCTTATGATCCGGGTTCAATGTATTTCTGGGATGCGATCAGATTACAGCATGCACACCCGATTTCAATGCCTTTGATATCCGGTTATGATTTGTTTTCCAATGGGATTTCTCTGTCCATTAAGAAAACCATCTCTTCGTCCTTCTGATAATAAATAGCAATTTTTGCCTGCTTTTCGAGTGTTTCAGAACTGGTATCAATAGCTATTTTCCAATTTCCATCTTCCGATTTCTGCGCCTCATGCCACGTTTCCCCGTTTAACCATACTTCTGCATAAACAGATGAATATTTCTCACTGGACGATAGGTTCAATTCTAATTCTTTGCCCTCATTCTTGAACATGTATGTCAATGACAGCGAAGGAGTTGGAAAAACAATAGTCGAAACCAATGAAATAATCATAGGAATAACAACGATGCATATTCCAAGAATTCCTCTGACTCGAAACAGCATACTTTGCTTCTTTTCCACTTTTTTAGTATTACTGTGTGACCCCCACGGCATGGTGAACATGCTTCTGACCAGCAGTGCTGAAGAAAATACTGTAAATAGCATATTCACATCTGAGTAGAAAAAGAAAGTTCTCATTTTAATCGGAGCAGTTTCAATTCTCGATTTTGTCCATTCCTTGAAAATTCCCAGATTAAACAATGCCTCGTCCAGAGCTTTATTCCATGTTATGACAGTAAAATTAATAAAAGCAAACATAAGGGCAATATCTAATACACACAACATATCTTTGCGATCACTTACATACAGCGACAACGCTAAATAAGGTGCTGCTATCATTACCCATTGCGGATGCCAGAAGGTCAGACCAAATGCCAGGAATGTTGAAAGATTTGCAAGGAATAATACATATCTAAAACTATCATACTGATTTTTTTCCTGTTTTATTAAATATGCATATGCACATATTCCAGCCCATAGAAGTGGTACTACATAGATTTCTCCAAGACGGCGATCAAAATGTGGATAAAAAACATAATTCTTTGCGCCAAAGTCAGCAACTCCACCTATGAATGCCCGCGAATGAATGAAAGGGAGATTTACCAATACAATCGGCAGAATATAAAAGAATGCATTTTTGCAAATCTTAAACAAGTCCTTTTCTTTATAAAGAAGCAGAGGCAAATAGACAAACAATGCATGATACTTAAATGTGGTCGCAAAACCGAAAATCAAAGAGAATGGCAACAAAGATTCATCATCTTTCAAATACATTTTTATTGCCAACAGAGAAAAGAATACTGTAAAAACATCATATTGTCCAAATATATACTGACTGAAGAAAGCAACTGGCGTACTTAAGAAAATATAAGCACCCCACTTTGCATCAACGCCAGCCTGCTTCTCGAATTTTTTACAAATCTGATATACCAGTACAGCAGAAAACAGAAAGAAAAGTGTTGGAAGCAACTTATACCACAACATTACCCAATATGGCACATCCATCGTAGGTATCTTTACCTGTCCCAGTAATTGAAGAGGAATATTCCAGATAGCAAACAATATATATGTGCTTATCATATAATTGTTTCCGCCAAAATACTGTGCATTATACTCGTAAAAATCCAGAATATGTCCCCTCAATAATGCAAATGACGACCCTCCTGTATGGAGAAGATCCGGATGCTGCATGGATAAGAAGCAAAAAATGGCAAGTATTGCATAGATTATCCAATCGATAAGTTTAACACTGCTCTTGTTATTATCAATCTGAGTCATTTCTTTTTCTCCAATTCTTTCATTAAAGATTTACAATTGATTTATAATCAATATTCCAGGAGTTACTCGTTGCTAGAGCGTTTGGATTATAGAACGGATCTTCAGTAAATGGAACATCATAACTGTGTTGGGAAACATAATAATCATGTTTGCATGTAAGCTTAGAATATGCAGTTGCTTCCGGCAACATGACGATTCTTTTTTTATTTCTCTGCAAATACAGACAATAATCAATAAAATCGGTATTGAGATGATTTTCAATATAGTTTAAGTAATCTGACGTGTTTACAATAGAAAAGCTGGTATCTACTGCACTCACATTATGCACACATAATGCCTTATTCATATTTCCCCAGTCAGCATCACTTGTATTGAAGAAAGTATACAACGGAATTCCTTTAATAAAATGAATTCCTCTATGGATTGCCTTTTTTCTTCTATCATAAACAGCTCCTCCGACCGCACCAATATCATCAAACTGCTGATACATAAGCAGATTATCAATCCAATTGCCATCAGAAGGATAAACAGACTCTCCTAAAAAGATAATATACTTACCCTGTGCCTTGTTTGCATCCTCAATCACTTCAAAATTTGAATAGTCAGAATGGTTCTTTAGGTAACGTATCTGGTCCTCACGATCCCGTCCGTTTGGAATATAAACGGATACCAAGGGCTTCTCTATTAAATCATAGTGAACTGTATTCCCGAAAATTGCCACTTTAACTGTGCCTTTCAATCCAGATCTATCCAGATGCGCCTGAATACAATTTTGAGATGCAGTGGTACACTTATCTAAATTGGAATTGGATAAGGACTTTTTAAATTGTCTCCAGTGATAAAGGATTTTAGGTATATGTACAATCTTGCTGTTAGTTTCAGCTACTCTCAAATTGAAATCATGATCCTGAGATCCGTCATAGAGAGGATTCAATCCCCCTATTTTTAATGCTAATGATTTTTTTACCGCAGAAATGTGACAGATATAATTCGTACAACGAAGATAATCAAGTGAAAAATCAGGTTTCAGATGAGGAGCAAAACAGCTTCTGGAGTGTTCATCTATCTTGTCCTCATCACTATACACGAAATCAGCATTTTTTTCTTCAAAAGCCTTTACTACTTCAAATAGAGCGTTCGGCGTAAGCAAATCATCATGGTCAGCAAACACAATGTATTTTCCCTGCGCAGCTTGAATTGCCGTATTCGTGTTTTCAGAAACTCCCCCATTTGAAGTTAAATTGATTACTTTAATTCTTTCATCTTTTGCAGAAAGCTCTTCCAGTGTTGAAATAGTCTCTGATTTTGTACTGTTCCCATTTGCAAGACATAATTCCCATTGCGAATAAGTCTGTGCCAAAATTGAATCAACCAGCTCATTAAGATATCGAGCAGGCGTATTATAAACAGGTACAACAATACTTACCAAAGGAGAATTAACAAACTTATACTTTCTCTGATACTGCATTTCATCAGTGGTGATTGCTTTTTTCTTTCTCCAAAAGTTATAGCGTGCTTTACTGAATAAAAGCGTATCCTTCATTACATGGATCAGTTTATTTTTAACTTTCCTATTAAACCAACTGAATCCATAAGTTTCAATATAATTTTTGTATTTGTTAAACATAGCGTTTCCCTTTTTTGAATTGAAATCAAAAAAATTTCAGAATTTATGCCAGAGTCATTTTATATGCGTCGCAAACAGAAGATGCTTCGCCAAACATTCTGACCTCACCATGATCCAGCCAGACAACACGATTGCACATTTCCTGAATCTGCGAGAGATTATGGCTTACAAAGAGCACCGTTGTTCCCCCACTCATAAGTTCCATCATTCTGGCACGACTTTTATCCTGAAATGCGGAATCCCCTACGGACAGAACCTCATCCACAATAAGGATTTCCGGTTCCACAATTGTCGCAACCGAAAAAGCCAATCTTGCTATCATTCCAGAAGAATAGTTGCGCAAAGGAATATCCATAAATCTTTCTATTTCTGAGAAAGATACAATATCATCGTATTTTTCCTTCAAAAACTGTTCCGAATAACCCAGTATCGCTCCATTCAAAAAGACATTTTCCCGCCCGGTCATATCCATATCGAAGCCGCTGCCAAGTTCCAGCATTGGCGCAACATTTCCGTTAACAACAGTCTTCCCGGAGGTCGGTTTCAGAATACCTGATATTATTTTCAGAACAGTGCTTTTACCGGCACCATTATGGCCAATCAATCCAACAACTTCTCCCTGGTTAACATCAAAAGATACGTTTTTCAATGCATCATAATCCTTATAAACAAGCTTCCCAGTTATCCGTTGAATAAGATACTCCTTGATACTGTTTATACGGTCATTTGCCGCATGGAAGCGCATTGAAACATCTTGAACCTCTATCATCTTTTGCATAACTATTACCTTACAAATACAGCACAAATTTGTCCTGGTTTTTTTTGAAAACAAAAATTCCTAAAAGGAAAACAAAAAGCGAAGAAAGAATACACCAGAGATATGATATCGGTTCCGGCGAGATGCCATCAATGATGCATGTTCTTGCAAAAGTGACATATTGATACATTGGATTCATGCGATAAATTGGGAGAAACCTCGATGGTATTATGCTTTCAGGGTAAAAGATTGGGGTTACATACATCCACATCATACTTGCAACACTCCATAAAAACTGAGTGTCCTGAAAAAAAGTCATTCCGGTTGTCGTCAATAATACCATTCCGGTAACAAATCCAACAAGGCAGATAAAATCAAATGGAAGCAATAAAATTGATGGTCTAAAAGGGCTCCCGGTAATAAGCATGACTAAAAACAAAGGTAAAATTGCTAACACGAAATTGATCATTGAGGAAATGATCCGAGATACCGGATAGA
The DNA here is from genome assembly GCA_947167215.1 of uncultured Clostridia bacterium. Taxonomy (GTDB): domain Bacteria; phylum Bacillota; class Clostridia; order Christensenellales; family Aristaeellaceae; genus Ventricola. The sequence continues at coordinate 26,760 of CAMVHE010000013.1, read as the reverse complement.
TATACTTTGGCATGTAGACCTTTTTAATTAAAGATGCGTTTCCCGTTATAGAAGTCATTCCCAATGATACTGCTTCATTAAAAAAGCTCATAAAAACTATGCCTGTTAATAAATATACCGGATAATTTGGAATGTCACTTTTAAAAACCGTTGAAAAAATAAAATACTGCACGCTCATCGTCATTAAAGGGTTTAAAAAACTCCATGCCATTCCCAATACGGACCTTTTATATTTTGCCTTGAAATCTCTCATCACCAGCTGTTTTATGAGGAATGAATAACGGGTACACATCGTGCAGAAAACAAACAGCGGATTGGATTGTCCGGAAAGGATCTGCTTCCACCAGATCATACACAGACAAAAACTGATCACAAAAATGGCCGTAACTATAAACCAATAGGTCCTGTAAAAATTCAATGTCTTTAATCCATTTACTTTCAGACAAAGCATTCCCAGACCAATCTGACCATTAATAACCAGTAAAGAATCTTCAGGAAGCTGTTGCGGAATATCGAACCGTCCAGATGAAACAGTGTTTCCGAAGTATAAAAACAGAGAGTTTTCTGAATCAATTTGAAACTGCAACAGCCATTGATCATTTTTTTCAGCAGATAATGCTTTATCAAAAAGGATACGGTTATATTGACCGCTTTCTAGCATGGAAAATGAGATACTTTTCTTTCCAAGTTTCTCACCTGACCGCGTTTGAACTTCAATATTCAATAGTCCTTCCGCATCTTCTGAGCTCTTCTGAAGCAGCAATTCTATCCCTGTGATGTTTTCTGCAGGTAGACTGATTTTTTGGGAAACTGTAATTCCCTCTTTTAACTCGAGAGATGCCGCCGCACTAAGTGATTCACTGGTTACCACAGAAAAGTGAAACTGCTCCCCTGCGACCAGATAAATCAGGCAAACAAGCAGCCAGTAACCAATAGCTATAAATATCAGTATTTTTTTGGATTTCTCTTTATTCATTCAATTTCTTTGCTCCGATTCCTTTTAACTATCCCCAAAGCGTATAACCAACGAATCGATGTATTCCATGAATCAGTTTTCTATTCGAAAAATAAAATGAAAAGCCACTCCTCTTTTTTTGAAAATCTATAAGGAAGCTTAAATCATCTGGTCCAAGTTGATCTTTATATGTGTCTCTAAATAAGGATGCCTGTTCTTTCTTGTTTTGAATTGCTTGTTTTGTTTTATCCAAATTACGGAATTGTGATTTGATATACTCGAAACTAGCAACGTTTTTCGCCCCAACGCTGTTATGATCATGCTGACGGTAGATTCCCAAAGGGGCATTGATATACGAAATCTTTCCAAATCTTGCAGCAACAACAGCCAGCCACCAGTCATGCATAATGATCTTTGAGCGATCTTTCGGAATAAGTGCCAGGTCAGCGAGTGCTCGATTGCACATCATTGCCCCACCAGTCACCACATTCTGAAGCAGTATACTCCTGTAATCAAAAAAACTAAAATACTGTTTCTGGTATTGCATCAGTGATGGCGCAATAGTGAGTCCTTTTTCGTCCGTAACACACTGGTCTGAAAAAACCAACAAAGGTGTATGTTCCCCGTATTCCTCTTCGAGTTCCTGCATTCTCTGTATCAGCTTACCTATCTTTTCAGGATAGAAATAATCATCCTGGTCGCTGAATGCAATATATGGTGCCTTACACTGTTCAAGCAGCCAAATGAAGTGATCCTTTGCATTTCCAAATCGCTGTCCTGAAAAGGCCCTTCGAATCTTCTGGGAATATGCTGCTTCATATTCTGACAGAATATGCGGCGTTTTATCCGTAGATAAATCATCGGATACCGTTAAATGCCAACGATTATCTTTCTGATTTAAGATTGAATCAAGTTGCTCTTCTATATACTGTGCACCATTATATGTTGCCATCAGTACCTCAATTTCAACCTTTTTCATCATTCTACCTCTGATATCATTGACTTAATACAAAAGCATTATTCTTCTTCATACCAATAAAAAGAAACCCTAAAGCAAAGTACAGCTGTACTCGCACTTTGTCAATTCTGAAATAATCAGTTCCGTATCTCGGCTCTGCCTATTTGGCACTCTGCTCCATTAAGAGACAATTATTTCAAATTGCTTCTTGGAAAATAGGATATGAGGATACTGATTCACTGCTGGAAAATTCCCTGGCAAGGGCAGATTTATATCAGATTATTAAAAGAAAATCTATTTCGGTTTCTATTTTTCAGGCAATCATTTTCCCTTGGCATTATTAATATATCCCATGCCATTTGAACATCATTACCAGGTTGAAAGAGTCTCAGATGCATCACTCACGATAATTGCATAGAAACTTTTCGGAATAATCTAACTCAAAACGAATCATGCCTTTGTTGTTCCACAAGCATGTTGGAATTCGGAGTAAGCCAGATTTGAAAACCCTGCTTCAGAACACTCAGTAATTGAATTATCCAGCCTGTTCGGCATAGCAGTGATTAAGCAAATTCCCAAGATTATCTGAATGGTGCATATCTGGGATCCAATCTGAACTGTTTTCTTCTATTGTAAAATGTTTACATATACACATAACAGCTCAGATTCTCACAGATACTCTCATGGAATCATTATTGGCTGCTTCAGAAGGCAATATTGGTTTGTTCCAGTGGAAGCCACAAGCTGTCTTTCTTGCTCAGCTTAATCCTTTCCCCTTTAAAGGAATAACCTGCTCCGTCGGCACTGCCGGAATAAGTTCCACACACTTCTGGCCAAACAATTCCAATATCCGGCGCATTCCAGGCAATTCCGCCTTCATCATCCGGATGATAGAAGTCATCACACTTATAGCAGAACTCGGCTACTTCACTCATTACAAGAAATCCATGAGCAAACCCTTTGGGAATCAGAAACTGCTTCTTATTCTCTTCTGTCAATAATTCAGCATGCCACTTTCCATATGTTTTGCTTTCCTGCCGTAAATCAACTACTGCATCAAAAACTTCTCCGCGAATAACTCTTACCAATTTGCATTGAGGGTACTTCTTTTGGAAATGAAGTCCCCTTAATACACCCTTTGTACTGCAGCTTTGATTATCCTGTACAAACCGAATGAAAAATCCTTCTGCCTCCATGTCTTTTTCATTATAGGTTTCCATAAAGTATCCCCTGCTATCGCCATGGACTGCCGGAGTTATAGTGCATAGTCCCTCTATGCCGCCAACATTGCGCTCTACCAGAATCTTCCCCATTTTTAAATCCTCTTTCTAATTCTTATTCTTCACCTGATTGTTTCTTTGCTTATCTTCTATTCTTCTTCCATGCCTATTTCCTAAGAAGCGTGCAATACAATCCATTGCAAAAGGGAAAAAATCACCAAACTGATGCTTCTTGAGGAGAATCCTATAAACCTTCATTGCCACCTCAATGCCGGTGGTTGTTTCATCAGTCGCAAACCTGTCCTGATACCGTTTCAGGAAACGCCCCACAAGAACATTTCTCTGATACTGTTGGTGAAATGTATAGTTATGGGAATGAAATACTGCTGCTTTACCCGTATATGAAAGAGAATATCCTCTGGAAAGAAATCTTTCCGCAATAAGCATGTCTTCATTGGTCAATATAGGATGTTCGAAACCGCCAACGGCTTCAAATGCGCTTTTTCGATATGCGGAACAAGCATCCGATAATAAAAAAGCTCTGATACCTAATTCAGACCGCTTTCTTTGATCCCACACGCGTTCCTCATCCGGATAATTGATACTGCGAACTGCTTTCTCATATTCTCGTGCATCCTCACGCGCTATTTGGCGTCCTCCAACCATTGCAACTTTCGGATTTTCGAATGGCTTCATAATATTTTCAACATAGTGAATATCTGCAGGCAATGCATCCTGTGTTAGAAACAGAACATATTCACCTTTGCTTACACGAACCGCATCATTCCTGGTCTTTCCATGATCAAAGTCTTCCCTTTTTACCGGGACAATCTTAACACGATCATAATGTGATGCTATCGAAACCGTATTATCATCCGAATCGGAATCCATAATGATGATCTCCTGGATTTCCTTCGTTTGACACAGCAGCATATCCAGTAATGGCTTTATGTACTGTTCCGCGTTAAGAGTAGGTATAACCGCCGAAATCAAGCTCTTTTCCTCCAAAGATTATGCTGATAAAAATGCTAGCTGTCTGCAGAATGCCCAAACGCAGACAGCTAGCTGGTTCAGGCATTTCATCGGCGGGTATAATCTATAATACCAGACCGAAGTCATGATTTTCATTCAGTGCAACGATTGTAACGGATACCATCTGTATGGATAGCACCTGAAAAAAACCGATAAAACAGATACTACTGAGTTATTTGCTTCATTCAGAAATGGTTCGATTCATCTTTCTGCATATTCCCAAAAGTTTTCTTTGAAAAGAATCTTTCTTCCGTATTAAAACCCTCTGATTATATCATGGATTCCTTCCAATACTCAAGTTTTCCACTAAAATCTGCTTCACTCTGCATCCAACCAAGCCCCGAGCATTTTGAAAACATATATCACTTCTGATACACATCGTAAATCCTCTCTGCATTTATTGTGTGTATTTCAAAATTAAGACACTACACGTCGCCAATGACACACTGCGCAAAAAATAAAAATCTATCTTTCCGATAGATTTTTATTTTAACGTTTTTCAGAAGCACCTCTATCATCCTTATCAGAGAATTCGGCGAATGAAAAACCGGAGGTTTTCAGGTAAAGAAGACAGGAGGTTACAATTGGCGAAAATTGTTTTCCGCTTTCCTCCAAAATGTTGTCAATACATGCTTCCCGATCACTGCTTTCCATAATTTCAGCAATTACCGCAACAGCGTCTGTCATCTGACGATACGGGGAAGACAGCCGGACATACTCCTCCGGATAACCGCCCATTCCATTGTACCAGCGGTGATGCCCCAGGGCAACCTCTGCAAACTGCTCCGTAGATGAATGCGACTTGAGGTCTTTATAGCCGGAAATCGTATGTGCCTTATATCGTTCAAATTCGCGTTCAAAAAGGTTTCTTGTCTGCATGATCCTGGTAATATTCATCTTAATAAGTCCGAAGTCATAATAAAGACCGCAGGCTTCCGCATAATCAAGGAGAGTCTGCTTTTTCTTTCCAGAATCTGTAATTTCTGCCAGAATCGGCAATTCGTCAAATGTGCTTTCATCCGTATCCCAAAGTGCTCCGCAAAGCATCTTCAGCATTTTTCCCGCCCGACAACCCTTTGCATAGAAGTTTCCTCCCACTCTGCGAATGATTGGCTCAATAAACTCCCGATAGGGCATAACCCCTGAGGGATCATAATAGTCGGTGACAACCAGATTGATCAGATAAAAGTAATAATCATCAAACTGTTCAGCAGGATAATTCATCAGGTATTCAAGCATTTTACGATTCATGCGGTCCAGCGTGCGAATCTTCTCCGGCTGTTCCTGCAAAACAGGATTTTCCCGGATAAGTCTTCCATAATAGATGGGCAGCTGAACATTTCCATACATGCTTGACTGATCGAACAGATCCGTTCTTGCAGATTCCATGAGCCGTTCAAGGCGTTCGATGGTAGTTTTAAGATCTGCATAGCCGCACGCATATTCCATGTCATAGTATGGCCAAAGCCAGCGGATACTTGGGTTATCATTAATGGCTTCCGGTTTGAATACCTCATAGCAGGAGTCAAGCACCAGGGCCATTTCCTCTTTGCTCAGAACATTTTTTCTGAGTTCTGCCCGATTCGCGCTCATCTGCTGATGTGTACCCCGGAGAAAACGATCCCATGGCAGTCCGGGAGCCTGTGCCTTGTATTCCTCATCCTGTACAATCTGCAAAATCCTTGCACTGGTTGCAATTCGTCGGTGATAGTTTCTTGAACAGATTGCTATGTTTGCAAGTGAACGAATAATATAGCCTTTTGTTTCTTCCTTTTCCATCTGTTCGAAAAAACGGAAATAAGAAGCCGCCTCTGTAAAAACCATCTCATTTTCGAATCGGACCGTGTTGGAAATGGATGATTCCACACCCTCCAGCATCCGATTCATATAGTAAAGCCCCATGCCAAGCTTATACAGTTCCCGGATAATTCCTTCTCTGTCTCTTCTCACCCTGCAAAGGCTGAGTAAAGCATCATGAATGACCACATATATACCACAGTCAAGGTTTGTTTTCCAGTCCATCAGCTGATCAGCAAACAGTGTAAGATCGTCAAGTTCCTTCTGCTCTGCACCGTGGAGATTGTCAAGAGCCGGGAAAAGATAATCACAGATAATCCTGTCATTTTCTGCTTTCAATTGCAGAACATGCTCTTCACCGTCAGCTTCTGCTTCATTATGACAGAGTCGAACGCATCTCGCAATTTCCCTGACATTTGTAAGGTATTTATCCTGATATGCTTCCATGCATTCTCCTCCTTTTTGCGGTATTCTATCTGTATAGTTTTTCTTGCCGAAGTCATTTGGGGATACACTGCTTTTGAAAACGAGCATATCGGCTCCTGGGGAAGCTTCGGCAGATACTCTCTGAGCTGTATTCTCCCGTTCAGGGGGCACTGTCTCCTTCTCCACTTACTTCTCTGTGCAGCCTTTTCCCTGCAGACTGCCTGTCATCGGTTCAACAGATACAGGAGTTTATATGTCTCCCTGTTCCTCATCGCCGGAATGCTTTTCCGTCGTCAAATATTCTCTGTATAGCTGCTGATTGGACGGGGTTAATCTTCTATGCTTTTCAATACCTGCATTAAAGCATTCATGTCGATGGGTTTTGCGATATGTCCGTTCATGCCGGCATTTCGAGCCTTGGCAACATCCTCAGCAAAAGTATTCGCTGTCATGGCATAAATGGGAATTGTCTTCGCATCTTTACGTTCCAGTGCGCGAATCGCTTTCGTAGCACCGTACCCGTCCAGCACAGGCATCTGTATATCCATCAGGATCAGTGAATATGCCCCTTCTGCCGAAGATGCAAATAGTTCGACTGCTCTCTGGCCGTTTTCTGCATCATCCACCGCTGCAGTTGTCATCGAAAGGATTTCTCTGGCAATTTCCCGGTTAATCAGATTATCTTCCACCAGAAGAATACGCTTACCGGAGAGATCTGGATATGCCTTTGCAGTTTCCTCGCCACTAGCTTCCTGTATGGCACGATTTAATCCATTGATCAGGGAATTCCGGAAAAACGGCAGCGGAATAAAGCTGGTAATACCGCTTCGATTCGCCCGATATTCAATCTGCTCCCACTTTTCTTCACTGATCAGAATCAGCGTCATATTCGGGCGCGAGCGATGGAGATATCCGGCAATATCATAAATCGTACCGCTGTCTTTCTGCTCTTTTCCAATAATTGCTGCATCGAAATTCTTCCCCTGGAATTCTGCTTCCGTCATGACAGAAAGCGCTTCCGAAGCGGAATTCACTATGGTATGTTCAACCTCCGCCTCATGAAGATAACGATGGTAAATCTCCGCAATCGCTTCATCCGCTTCAAGAATAAGCAGATGCTTTCCTTTCAGGGACGCTGTCTGCACCTTTTCTTTTTCATATGCCATGGGAATGCGAAGAGAAACCGTAGTTCCCTTTCCTACTTCACTGGTGATAGAGATGGTGCCCGACATGGCTTCGGTTATCTTTCTCACAATGCTCATTCCGAGCCCGGTTCCCTCAATCTTCGATATGGTGGTACTTTCCGCCCGTTCAAAAGGATCATAAATGCGTTTCAGGAATTCCGGAGTCATGCCGATTCCATTATCCCTGCAGCTAAAGATTAGCACGCATTGATCATCAGTCACATCTTCAGAAATGGATAATACGATATTGCCATTCTCCGGCGTATATTTTACAGCATTGTTGATAATGTTCACGTACATCTGCCTGAGCCGCAGTGCATCGCCAAACAACGTTTCAACATCAATCTGATCCAGCTTCAGTTCATAGCTGTGGTGTTTTCCTTCAATTTGAGGCTTTACTATGGTCATGGTCTCGTAAATCAGATCGCTCAGGGAAAAACGCTTATTGGCAATCTGCATACGGCCTGAATTGATCCGGGACATATCCAGCACATCATTAATCAGACTCAGCAGGTGCGAAGAAGCCATTTCAATTTTCGAAAGCGCGTCCTTCACTCTTCCCTTTTCATCGATATGATTCTTTGCCAGGGCAGTCATCCCGACGATTGCATTCATCGGTGTCCGGATATCATGGCTCATATTACTGAGGAAGGTTTCTTTCGCCATATTTGCCTCTTCAGCATCCGAAAGCCGCATACGAAGGCTGGAAATCTCCTGATCACGTTCATCCGGATCACATAGCAGCAGTGTATCTCCATTTGAGAGAGGGACTTGGGAGCAGACCTCTTCCTGCGTAAAACCTTCTGTATGATAGCACATCCGGCCTTTTTGATCTATGATTGCGATCCGCTTTTTCTCCACACTTCATCCCTCCCCGTTTGATATATTTCTGTGTTTCATATTCTGTGACTTATCCCTGTCATTCAAATGCAATAAAAGAATTCCTATCCTATTTGATTCCAGTTGCCTTACCGAAAAAGGTCCGGAAGCATCCTTCCCTTTTCCTTACCACAGCAGAAATTCGGCCTCTTCTCTTTCTCAGCTGATTCCCATCGCATGAAAGGTTCTCTTATTCTTCCATATGGTCTTCCAACTCATCCATAAGGTCATCCAGGTCTTCCAGTGATTCCAGCCAGTCTGCATACTCCTCGCTCTCTTCATCTTCCGGTTCTTCTGCGTCCAGCTGTTCGTATAATGCGGAAATGCGGCTGCTCATCGCCTTGCATTCCTTTACTGTTAACGATGATACTTCAACCAACAGAAGTTCATCCAGACTCATCTCTTGAAAGCGTTCCGTCATATCGGCTCCTTTTTTCAATCCCGCTTCCCGGCCATATACACCGGTTTTCATTTACTGTTTTTCTGAAGGGCAGCACCATGTTCTATTATACATTTTTTAAGGATAACGACAATCTTTTTCTTTGATTTCACGGAATTATTCTTTTTCTTTCCCATGAGGCCCCGTTTACAGAATTCGAAGCCCCGCGCCGAGCTTTTTCGCCAGCTCAAATCTACCCCTCAAGGGTCTTTTTCAGAAATCACGGTGCGGAGAGTACTTTTCCGTATGACTGCCCCACTCTTCCTTTAGGACATTCCGCTCCCGTCGGGTTATGCTTTTCTGTATTACTCCATTTCCTGAACAAGCTGTCATGACAGAAATCTGTGGAAATCCTTTTCCGGCATTCAACAATTTAACAGATTCTTATCCTTTCCGGCTTCAGATTTATCCGAATCAGACAGTTCCAGTCATCCCTTTTTGGAAGAAGAAAAATAGAAAAGCAAGCCGATACTTCAGCTTGCTCGGGATTAACATACCAAAACAGTTGGTTCTTCATGACAATTCATTCAAAAGTCTGTATCCATGGTCAAGTGGACTGCATAGTCAGGGTAAGCATTCTGAATCTCAGCACATATCGTATTCTGAAGCAGTTGACGGTTTTTTACATTAAAATCTATGACAAGATCCATATGGATCTGCCTTTTTTTTCGATCCACATCAAAAGCATGCATCTGCAGGATACCTTCATGGGTCATGACCATGTGCCGTATATCTTCAGCCATTTCCATATGCTTTGTGTTGTGCGCATATACCCCCACCGTGCTGATCAACACGCCAAGTTCCTGATATACTCGTTCCGAAATATTGCGCTCCATTTCCGCAACCTGGCTGGCCGTCATTTTTTCATCCACTTCTACATGTACGGACCCGATGATTCTTTCCGGACCATAGCTGTGCAAAATGAGGTCATAGGCCCCGAAAACCCCCGGTTCCTTACAGATGGAGCTTTTCACAGCATCCACAAGTTCACGGTCGGCACGTCTTCCTAAGATGTTATCAAGTGTATCCCGTAACATCATAAGTCCGGACCTCACTATCACACCAGCAATCAGAGCGCCGATATATGGCTCAAGTGAAAGCTTCCAGACAATATTGATAACTGCGGAAACAAAGACAGACAGCGATAGGAGCGCATCAAACAATGCGTCCTTTCCTGCGCCGGAGAGTGCATCGGACTGCACTTTTCTTCCGATCCAGGAAACATACCTGCCCAGGAACAACTTGGTAAGTACAGCACTGCCTACGATAATAAGCGTAACCGGTGAATAGGAAGGTATCTCCGGATGGATAATATGTCGTATCGAAGTGATAAATGCTGTAATTCCTGCATATAGCACCAAACCTGCAACAAGCATGGACGTCAGATACTCATAGCGGCCATGTCCATAGGGATGTTCTTTATCCGGCTCTTTGGATGACAGTCTTGTCCCACACAGAATGATCACCGAAGACAGTGCATCACTCAGATTATTTACTGCATCCAGGATAACCGCAATGGAATGTGCCAGAACGCCCACCAGTGCCTTGAACGATGCCAGCAGAATATTTACCAGAATGCCCAGTACGCTGGTCCGTACAATAATTCTGTTTCGTTCACTCATTTTCGGCTTTTCCATCAGAGAAACCCTCCTTTTCAGTCTGGTATCCCATCCAGAACCTTATACAGCAGTTTATAGAGAGTCATGGCCTCTTCCGGAGTCAGGTCCACTTTCTCCCCGATGCATTGAGGAATTCTACTGGCCTTTTCGCGCAGAGCCCATCCTTCCTCCGTAATCTGGATAAGCATCTGCCGCTCGTCCTTCTCGCTTCTTTGCCGGGTCAGATATCCCTTCGCCTGCATCTTTTTAAGGACAGGTGTCAATGTGCCACTGTCCAGTCGTAGCTTCTGACACAGTTTGCGCATTTCCAAATGCTTCTCTTCCCATAGTACCATCATGACCAGATACTGTGTATACGTCAGATCCAGTGCCTCAAGGAAGGGAATATAACAATTAACCACTTTACGCCCGCAGGCATAAAGTGGAAAACATAGTTGGTTTGATAAATGCAACTGTGGCAGATCATCTTCCTTAAGAATCGAGTCTGTCACTTTTTTTCCTCCGATTTATGCGTTCTGCGCAACCCACGCAGCCATGGCAGCCTTTGGCTTAAATCCAATAGAGCGGGATACTTCCTTGCCATCCTTCAGAAACAAAACACAGGGAACGCTGTTGATGCCGTATTGTCCAGCCAGTTCTGAGCACTCATCCACATCGACGCCGATAAAAGTGACGTTCGAAGTTTCTTCAGAAAGCTCCTCGAGCACGGGCCCAAGCATGCGGCACGGTCCGCACCAGGTTGCATTGAAGTCTGCGACAACGGCACCCTTTGCGGTAATGTTTGCAAATTCGGCTTCATTCACTTGCTTGATCATATTTTTTCCTCCTAAAATGTTCTGCCTGTATCTATCAGGCTTTTTTCATTGTATCCAGATAATGAACGGCAGAAAGTGCCGCCACATTTCCTTCTCCGGCAGCTTTTATGTACTGATAAGGAAGTCCGGCAATGTCTCCACAGGCAAAGCAGCCGGGGAGGCTGGTGCTCATATCCCTCGATACTTTGACATGGGGTCCCTCGGTTTCCAGTCCAGGAACAAGCTGTCCCGGTGCAATGCTCTCTCTCAGTACAAAAATACCGCTTGCTGAAAGACGTCCCTGATCCGTCACCAGTACCATGCCTTCATCGGTCTTTTCAATCGACTGAGGTTTTTCACGAACTACATGCACCGCATCCGGCAGATGGGTTTCACCCTTATAGACCGGCACATAAGTGACATCTGCCACTTCAGAGAGAAATGCCGCCTCTTCTTCTTCCTTTTCATGGTAACCGACAACAATAACTTTCTTCCCACGATACAGCGGTGCATCACAGGTAGCGCAGTAGCTGACTCCACGTCCAACCAGAGCATCTTCGCCAGGCAGTGGTTTGGACGTTACGACGCCGGTTGCCATGATGACCGACTTGGCTTCAAACATATCATCACCGGACTGGAGTGCAAAGTAGTCTCCCATTGCATAGATGGCATTGATACGTTTTTCCGTAATCTCAATCCCCATCTGGGAAAGATGTTCTGCAAAGCTCTCAGCGAGTGCCTGTCCTGAGACAGCAGGAAAACCAAGATAATTATGAATCTGATGCGTGCCGTTAAGTTTTGTCGTCAGAATTCGAGATCCAAAGAGCAGGACCGTTTTATTCCGGATCTTCGCTGTTATTGCCGCTTCGAGACCTGCAGGACCTGTTCCGACAATTGCAATATCTACGCGTTCCATCTTGTCCTCCAAATTGTTTGCAATTTAATTTGATACAATCGTATTGTATCACCCTTATTGGAATTGTCAAGATGTGTTTTTCCCGGGTCAGTTTTATGTGTCCAACAGAGAAAAAGGAGAAGAATATGCCTTTCTTCCATTTTCATCAATGATTTCTACACGAATGAACCTTTCCCACTCTCTGTCGTGAATCGTGTATTCGGCTTCCGTCAGATTATTTCCGATTCTGACTCTTGTATCTCCCCATAATGCAGCAGATGCAAAAACAATCGTACTGGCTTTACTGCATTCCACATGCACCGTATTTCCTTCCATCTCCAGTGCATAGATTCTTGGTCCTCGGGTTGCATAAACTCTGCGATGGATAATTGCATCCATAACACCTTCCACTGTTTTTTCTCTGGCGAGAACCATCGTACAGCCAGAAGCCAGGTCCGATTCATAGTGATGGGTGTCATCATTTCCGAGGAATGGAAGAAGCATTCCTCGGGCGCCGCAGATATCCAGAAGCAGAGAAGAGTCGCTCCGGGTTACATTATATGGCAGGTCGGAAACAGAATTCCATACCTCCACGGCTGAAAGATTATGAAGAGACAGTAAGAATTCTGGGGTGTTCAGAGACCATGCCGGATGAGCATACACTGCAAGTCCTCCATCTGCCCGGATCAGATCAATGATTTCTTGTGCAGGTGTTCTTGCACCGCCATAGGCTGAAATAGCTTTTTCCGTAATACCCAATCCCAGAATATGAGCCGCCTGCAGCGCATCCGGCTTGGTATCAAATTCCACTCCTGGTACCATGATCATACCATGAACATCAAGGCTTGAAGTATCTGTCAGCTTCCGATGATCCGTAATGGCCAGAATATCATACCCTCGTTCAAAATAGCAGTCCACGCTCTCCTGCGGAGTCCTTTTTCCGTCACTTTCTGTCGTGTGTGTATGAAAATTGGCTTTGTACTGTTGAAAATCCCGGCTAATCCACCGCATGTCCTGACTCCTTCTTTTGAACCAATACTTCCTTCTGTGCATGGGAAAGCCGTTTAATATGCCATTCCCTGCTCATAGCCTCGTGCTTCGTTGCAAAGGTTTCGTAATAAACCAGTATAACCGGCAATCTGCTGCGGGTATACTTGGCACCCTTTCCGGCACAATGACAGGCAACACGTCTCGCCAGGTCATTGGTAAACCCACAATACAAAGAGCGATCACAGCATCGCAGCAAATAGGTGTAGTACGTTTGCTTATCCTTTGGCATGTCAATCGATAATCCTTGCCAGTCGCGAAGATACATAGCCCTGCGCTCCGCTGGGTAGCAGAATCTTATACCAGCCATTCTCAGCAATTCCGACCAGCGGATACACCGCATTAGCCGGCACTGTCGCTACTCTTTTTGACTTTGCATCTGGCTCCTCACGGACATTAACGGTGCCTTCCCGCATGATACGAACCATCAGCTGTTCCCCATCGCTGACCACGGTAACTGACATCTCCGGGGATACTTCTTCCTGATTCTCCTCAGCACCGACCACCGAGGCGGTGATCTCTGGTGTCACTTCTTCCTGCTGCTCTTCTGTCGCTTCGGGTTCCATTTCTCCCTCTTCTTCCGTCCACGCTTCTGCGTCTTCTTCCTCATCTTCAGGCGGCTCTGATGGAGAAAGCATTGAAAGCGGTGTATCTGCGAAGGCACTCATACCGATATAGATTCCGCCGGGAACCGTGAGTCTGGTCAGTTTTTTACAGGATGCGAACGCCAGCGTCCCAATGCTCTGAACCGTATCCGGCAACACCACATGGGTAAGACTGGTACAGTTTTCAAATGCACCGGCACCTATATAGACTGCCCCATCCGGAAGTACCACTTCCTCGATATGAGTATTCCCTGCAAATGCTGCATCCCCGACCACACGGGTTCCTTCAGGCAGAACGGCGATCGTCTTCGGGTTTCCATTCGGCCACGTGATGAGCACAGAGAGGTCTTTTGTCAGCAGTGCCCCATCGATGGCAGTGAAGGATTCATTTTCCTCCGGCACAAAGATGGATACCAGACGCTCTGAACGTGCGAAAGGATTTCCGCTGACATTTTCCAGCGTTGAGGGCAGCGTCACCGTTTTCAGGCGTCGGCATTCTGCAAATGCACCTTCTGCAAGACTGAGCACGCCTTCCGGTACGGCAATGCTGATGGCTGTGTCATTCTTTTCAAAAGCACTCTCTCCAATGGCTACCACATCCATATTTCCCAGTTCTTCAGGAATAATCAGTACCTCCGAAACATCCTGACAGTCAACTATCTGTACACCATTCTCCACCTCAATAAAGGTATATGCTCCCTCTGTCAGTTCTTCGCAAAGTCCCGAAGGAACTAAAAACAGCAGGGCCAGGATAATTCCCCCAAAAAATCTCTTCATGCTCGTCTGACTCCTTCAATTAATGCTATATTATTATACGTGCTCACAGACCTGCATTTCAAGAGAATTATATGCAAATTCCCCAGAAAGAGCAATTTGGGGGCCTTCCGTAAGGGTCCGTGGATTATTCGCTTCAGGCCACCCGCATTGTTCTTATTTCTTTTTTCTTCGGGAAACAACCTCGAAACTTTCCTCAGCTCCTTCTTCATATCGCTGATGTCCTTAACGGATCCTTCAATACAGTTTTCTCCTGCCTCTTTCGGAATACCATAAAAAAAGCCGCCATGTGGCGGCTTTGTATCTTTCCGAGAAGAATTACTGAGCTTTCCAAGCCTCATACTGTGCGGCAAACTCAGCCAGAACATCCTGATATCCTGCCTCGTCAAGTGCGGTCTGATACTGAGCGATGTAGTCATCCACAGCATCCGCAGGAATTGCACCGTTCTCAAGCGGGAATCCATAGGTTTCAAACAGAGTGGAGCAGGCAGAATACTTTGCCTCGACCGGAGTCTTGTTAAAGCGGAAACCGGCAGCAACAGAAGTCTCGGCACCACCGTTGAAAGCTTCATACAGTTCGGCCTTGTTTGCAGGCTCATTAGCCAGCGGGGTCACGATGGTAGCAGAAGCAGACTCCCACATGGAGTGGTTGTACTTATCGGAGCTCTGAGCAACCTGGCCCTTTTCGTCGTAGGTGAAATCTTCGCCCTCAATACCGAAGGTATAGAGATCAGCCAGCTTGGAATCAGTGTAGAGAAGACCCATGAAATCGATGGCAGCCTTGGCCTCAGCTTCGGTGCTGTTAGCAGTTACGCAATAGCAGGAGCCAAGTGCAGAGGTGGAGTGAGCATAACGATTGGTAGCAGGCTGCATGGTCACATCCTGGCCATAACGGGCATCAGCCTCATCATTTACAGGAATATCAGTCCACCAGGAGATGGCCCAATCCTGCGTCTGAGTGGTGGTGTCCGTGGTAACCTTGGTGTAATCGTCTTCAGAGATGTATCCCTTCTCAGCCCAGTCGCCCATCAGTTTGCAGAACTCAGCATATTCCGGGGTCTGGATGGTATCAATAACCTGATTGGTTGCCCTGTCAACAGCAAAGAAGTTGGTGTTGGCATCAGCCGTGAAGAAGTCGAACTTATCGATGTACCAGCGATAGAACATTGCGGTTTTCTGCGTAAGGAACGGATACTTCAGTCCGTCAGCCTTGGCATCCGCCAGCATCGGCTCAAGGTCAGCAAGGGTCTTCACAGCAGTGATATCCCAGTTGTGAGCGTCAATCAGGTCCTGACGGAACATGAAGTCATAACCTTCCACGTTATCCTTGTAAACAGGGATAAAGTAGTTCTTTCCGTTATACTTCGTGGCTTCCCACTGGCCGGCATCCATGGATTCATAAAGAGCGGTGCCCGGCAGCAGATCCGTAATGTCGTACACTGCATTGGCAGGAACGAGATCATTGGTGCCGATAACGGCTTCCCAAGAAGCGGTCCAAAGGAGGTTGATTTCCTTATTGGCCAGTGCGAGGTTGGCTTTATCGGTATATTCGCCGGAGCCAACGTCCGTCAGCTTGATCTGGACATCAATCTTATCTGCGATATAAGCATTGATGGCGTCTTCAACTTTCTTTACCTGTGCAGAATCCGGGTTTGCCAGGTTGAACGTGCAACGGAATACGTTGATGGTGGTCTTTTCAGCGCCTGCCACTGCAAAAACAGTCAGCATCATGCACAGCGCGAGTACCAGAGATACGACTTTCTTGTTCATAATTCCTCCTAAAAATTATATAAATATTTATTTCACAACGCTTATGGCAAAAGCGTTTTGAAATCATTCGGATCAGCCTTTGACAGAGCCAACAGTCAGGCCTTTTACAAAGTATTTCTGGAAGAACGGATAAACAACCATTATCGGCGCGATAACCACCACCACTGTGGCCATCGTTGCAGAGTACTGCGGAATCGTTCCCCCCATAGCAGCACGAACGCTTGCAGGCACATTGGAGTTGTTCAAAAGGAACTCGATGCTCTTCTGAATGTTGATCAGCAGAAGCTGTAGAGGCTTTTTGTTATCCGATGTAATATAGAGCAAAGCATTCGACCAGTCGTTCCAGTAAGCGGTAGCCATCATAAATCCTACAGCAGCAAGAGACGGCTTCATCAGAGGAAGCGTAATCTGGAAAAACGTCCTGTACTCTCCCGCTCCGTCGATTTTGGCAGCTTCCATCAGTTCCTCAGGTATACTGTTTGCTATATATGTTCGAAGAATAATGACATTCATTGTCGAAACACAAAGAGGAAGAATCAGAAGTGCCAGGGAATCCTTCAGATGGTAATAGCTAGTAAAAACAATGTATCCGGAAAGCTGTCCGCCATTAAAAAGCATGGGAATCAGCAGATATACCGAAAGAAAACGGGAGAGCTTGAAGTCATGCCGGCTGATGGAATAAGCAAACATGCTCATTACCAGCAAGCCCAGGAAAGTACCTGTGACGGTTACAAAAATCGTTACACCATAAGATCTTGCAAGCTGCGATCCATACCTCAGAACAGAGTTGAAACCTGTCATGGACCATTTTTCCGGGAAGAAGCCAAAGCCATGCTGGGTAATATATTTCTCATCTGTAAAGGCAGCAATAAATACCAGGAGAACCGGTGCCGCACAGAAAACAGTGAAAAGCAGCAGGAAAAACGCAAGAATATACTGTCCTATTCCCTTCTTCTCCAGAGAAGATCTTTCCATTTTATTTGCCATATTCTTATCCCCCTCTCTCAGAACAGCGCATCTTCCGGCTCAATCTTGCGTACCGTGAAATTAGCAAGGAGCATAAGAAGGAGTCCGACCACAGACTGGAAGAAAGAGGTGGCTGCAGTAAATCCAAAGTTTGAATTCTTAAAGATCTGGTTAAGAACATACGAGTCAATAACCTGGGTTGTTGAATATAGAATTCCGCTGTTTCTGGTTACCTGATAGAATAGGCCTGTATCGGAATGCATCACATTTCCGACGGAAAGAAGCAGCATTACGGTTACCATTGGAATCAATGACGGAATCGTGATATGATAGATCTGCTGCCATTTATTTGCTCCGTCGATCTCTGCCGCTTCATACAGAGAAGTATCAATGCCGGAAAGCACTGACATGTAAAGAACCGAACCATATCCGGTATCCTTCCATATCTTAACCACCAGCAGGATCCAGGGCCATAGTTTTGCCTGAGAATAGAAACGAACGTTCAGACCCAATGTGTTATTAATCAGTCCGGTATCTGAGCTGATAAATGCGTACACGATAAACTGTACTGCGGCATAGGAGATGAACACAGGGATAATCATCAGCGTCTGCATTGTCTTTGCCATCCGCTTGAAAAGAAGCTGATCAATTGCAATGGCAAGGATAACGTTCAGCAAAGTTCCTACAGCCGTGAACAGAACATAGTAGAAAAGAGTATTCTTGGTAATGGAAAGGAATGTGCTCTTCGAGGCCAGAAGGAACTCAAAGTTCTGTAATCCGCACCATGGTGATCCCCAGATTCCCTTGGTGTAGTCAAAAGCCTTGAAAGCCATAACAAGGCCAGCCATAGGAACATACATAATGAAAAAAAGGATCAGGAATACCGGTAATGCCATGATCACATGAGCACGATGTCGCCAGGTATTTCTTAGAAACTCCATCTTACGCACCTCCATTGAAGCGGCTTTCCCCAAAACGCAACGCGTTCCATTGCAGGCGTTAAGCTGTTGCCGGGGATATGTTTACATCGCAAAAACTAAATCGTTTTCATTCTGTAAATTTTATACGATTTACGATGTACCTATAATAGCAAGATTCATACGCATTTTCTAATATTATTCTTTTGTTATCTGGTATTATTCTTTTATTTCACTTCAATGTGTTTTCATCTAATGGCAAGAATTCTGAGGTCAATTATGCTAAATCAAGAAAGAGCTCAAACGTTTTCAGAAACAAGTTTTCCCAAACCTGGTAGTTTTTTTTACAATTTCACAGACTCGTCAGCACTGGTTTCTCCCCGTATCCCCTCTTTTCTGCTCTTATCTGTAAAAAAAGGGGTCTTTTCCTGCTCCCTTTCCTCTTCAAAACTGTCTATTTCTGCTAAAGAAGGGGATCTGATCCTGTTCTCTCCGGGTGCCTTACCTCTTATTGTAGAAGGAACCGAATATCATGCACTCTTTTTCCCTGCCCAGATTCTTCAATCTTCTCTTTGTGACGATGCAGATGTGAATTGTCTCTCTCCTTTGTCGGATTCTGCCCATTCCTGGCACTTTATCATTTCCTCCGGATCAGATGCCTATTACGAATACATGGAAATCGCCGACAAACTGTATTCTCTGAGAAATACTGTCGACGCAGTATCTTCGCTGCAGATACGCTCCCTTCTGCTTCATTTTTTTGTGCTTCTGCTTAACGATTCCCTTTTCTCTGCAATTCGTGAATCCCATCTGGCTCCTGTTCTTCCGGACGAAATCCAAACTGTTCTTTCGTATATCGATTCTCACTTTACAGAACCCATTCGCATCCGTGATCTTGCTGCTCTCTGTTATCTCAGCGAGACTTACCTCATCGATTTCTTTCACCAGCAGACCGGAACTACTTTGGTAGAATACATTACGAAAGCGCGAATTCGGGAAGCCTGCCGCCTGCTTACGTTCACGGACCTGTCCATAACAGAAATCGCTTACGGCAGTGGTTTCCGAAATTTATCCAACTTCAACCGCTATTTTAAAAAAGCTACCGGTGTCACACCTTCTTCCTACCGTAAGCAATCACATCATTCAAAATAAAAAAGGCCGATGTAAATCATCAGCCCTTACTCCCTCCTTTTCCTGATTTGCAAATCTGTCCGTGAATTGCACGGACAGATTATGGATTTTCGGAAAGCTCCGATGGCATTCCGGAAAAGGTTTTTTTATATCTAACGACCTTCCGTTCTCGCCGCAACCGAACAGCCTGGCAGGATTTCGCCTGATACCATGGTCATTCCGATAACGGTTGTACGCGGATGCTCGATCTGGTCCACCAGCTGTGAGGCAGCTGTCCTTCCAATTTCCTTCATATTCTGTGCATAGCTGGTCAGTCTGGGATACATCTGCTGGAGAATTGGAATTCCATCATAACCCGCTACGGAAATATCTTCCGGTATATTCAGTCCGGCAGCATGAATGGCATTTACACCTCCAATGCAGGCATAATCGTCCGGATACAGAATACAGGTAGGACGGTTGGAAAGTTTGAGGAGCGTCCTGGTTTCTTCTGCACTGGCAGCTCCATCCAGGTAAGGAGCTTCCCGAATATATTCATCCGGAACCGTTACATTTCTTGATTCCAGTGCTTTATAAAATCCAATCATTCTTGAGCGGGTAACGGTGCTGGTCTTACCGTGAATAAAGGCAATGCGGGTGTGCCCGTGATCCAGAATAAACTCGGTAAGTGCCTGCATGCCTGTTACATTATCAGACATAATGCTCGAGCAGTTATTAAACACATGGTCTATGGTAACCACCGGAAGATCACTTCCCACCAGTTCCTGAATCTGTTTTTGTTCAAAGTCAACACAGGCTATCAGGATGCCATCCAGATTGCGATAGCGGCAATGTTCATAGTAGGACATATGGGTCGGCCCCACATTATGATTTATAAAAGTGATATCATAACCTCTTTTTTCAGTTTCATTCTTGAAGCTTTCCAGAATATGCGAAAAGAAGGGGTGTGTCAGACCGCTGTTATGCTCATCTGCACACAGAATGCCAATATTATGTGCCATATTGGTTTTCAGCGTTCTGGCAGCCATATTGGGGAGATAACCCATCTCTCTGGCTTTCTGTCGAATGATATCTTTCCGTTTTGCGCTGATGTCGCTGACATCGTTGAGTGCTTTGCTGACGGTAGAAACAGAAACCCCGCATGCTTCGGCAATATCTTTCAAGGAAGTCATTCGTCACCCCTCCAAATCTAAATCGTTTTCGATTCAACATTACTCTCTTTTTTTATAATTGTCAAGGTTTTTTCGTCTTCCTACTTACTATGGATACATTTTTCCCTAATTTTCGGAATTGACAGCCTCTCCGTGCCATTGTATAATCACCATTAATGAAGCATTGGTTTGCTTTTCATTGATGTTTTCTTTTTCTACAACGTTTTAGTTCATTGTGAAAGGAGCATTACCATGCAATATGGCTTCTTCGATGATGTCCATCGGGAATTTGTGATCACAAGACCGGACACCCCTTATCCCTGGATCAATTACCTGGGCAGCGGGGAATTTTTCTCCCTCATCAGCAACACCTCCGGCGGTTATTCTTTCTGCCGCGATGCTCTGATGCTCCGTCTGACACGATATCGTTATAATAATGTTCCCACGGATGCAGGTGGCAAGTATTTCTATATCCGTGACGGAGAAACCACCTGGAATCCCGGCTGGCAGCCCGTGAAAACTCCCCTTGATTTCTATGAATGCCGTCATGGTCTGGGATACACCACTATCTGCGGTATGAAGAATGGTCTTCGCGCTACGCAGACCTCCATGATTCCGCTGGATTACAACTGCGAAGCAACCCGGTTGGTGCTTACTAATGAAAGTGATGCTCCAAAGGAAATCAGTCTTTACAGCTTTGTGGAATTCTGCCTGTGGAATGCCTGGGATGACTGCACCAACTTCCAGCGTAACTATGCTTTGGCTGAAATGGAATTCGAAAAAAACGGTGCTGTCATCTATCATAAGACCGAATATCGTGAGCGTCGCAACCATTATGCTGTATATGCGGTAAATACGGATGTTGACGGCTATGATACAGATCGCGAATCTTTCCTCGGACTATATCATGGGTTTGATGATCCAGTCGTAGTCAGGGAAGATGCCCCGAAGATGAGCCAAGCACGCGGCTGGGCACCGATTGCCAGCCATTGTATCCGGAAGACACTGTCCCCCGGTGAATCCGTAAGCTACATCTTTGTTCTGGCTTTCTGCGAAAGTCCGCAGGATCATAAGTTCATCGCTCCGAATGTCATTAATAAAGAAGATGCACATCGTATTCTTGCTGCGTTTGAAACAGATAGCCAGTTCGAAATGCAGATGTCTAAGCTGGCTTCCCATTGGAACAAACTTCTGCAGATCTTTACCATTACATCCGGAAACGAAAAGCTCGACCGTCAGGTCAATATCTGGAATCAATATCAGTGCATGGTCACTTTCAACATGAGTCGTTCTGCAAGTTATTTTGAAAGTGGTATTGGACGCGGCATGGGTTTCCGAGACTGCAGTCAGGACCTGTTGGGCTTTGTTCACCTCATTCCGGAACGTGCAAGGGATCGCATACTTGATATCGCAGCGACGCAGTTTCCTGACGGCAGTGCATATCATCAGTATCAGCCTCTCACCAAGCGTGGCAACATGGGAGTCGGCAGCGGATTCAACGACGATCCGTTGTGGCTTATCTGTGGTGTAAATGCTTACCTGAAGGAAACTGGCGACTGGTCCATTCTCGATGAGATCGTTCCTTTTGATAACGATCCCGCTCAGGCTGCTCCCATGTTGGAGCATTTACGTCGTTCCTTCCACTATACGTCCGATCACAAGGGGCCTCATAGTCTCCCCCTGATTGGCCGTGCCGACTGGAATGACTGCCTCAATCTCAACTGCTTCAGCAGTACTCCAGGTGAGAGTTTCCAGACCACGGAAAACAAGGATACCGGCATCGCAGAAAGCGTCTTCATTGCCGGTATGTATGTTTACGTGGCAGACGATCTTGCTGACATCTTTGCCCGTAAAGGCGATGATAAAGAAGCAGCTTTCATCCTTTCTGAAAAAGAAAAGATGGTTTCCGTCATCGAAACATCCGGTTGGGACGGACAATGGTTCCTCCGTGCCTACGACGGATTCGGTAATCGCATCGGTTCCTCCTCCTGCGAAGAAGGCAAAATCTTTATCGAACCCCAGGGCATGTGTACCATGGCCGGAATTGGCAAAGAGGACGGTCTTGCAGCTTCCGCACTGGATGCAACCGAGAAATATCTGGGAACACCTTACGGCATTATGCTGAACTGGCCTTCCTATACGGTATATCATCTGGAGCTTGGTGAAATCTCCTCTTATCCGCCTGGATACAAAGAAAATGGTTCGGTATTCTGCCACAGCAACCCTTGGATCATGATTGGCGAAACAGAAATCGGACGCGGTGGCCATGCCTTTGATCTGTATAAGCGCATTGCACCTGCATTCATTGAAGATCAGCAGCTTCATCGCACAGAACCTTATGTCTACTCTCAGACAGTTAATGGTGCGGACAGCGGAAAGCCAGGAGAGGCAAGAAACAGCTGGCTGACTGGCACTTCTGCGTGGAATTTCTATGCCATTTCTCAAGCAATCCTGGGCATTAAGCCTACCTTTGATGGTCTGAAACTGGATCCCTGTCTGCCAGCAGAGCTCTCTGAAGTTCATGTCAACAGGGTTTTCCGCGGCAGTACCTATGATATCAATATTCACAACCTTTCCGGTGACCAGAAGGGCAATATCCATGTTTGTGTCAACGGCTGCCCCATCGACGGTCAAGTGATTCCCGTTCCGGAAGCCGGAGCAATCATTCATGTTGATGTCACCATAAAAGGATAAATACCTTTACAATAAAGATCCTCTTCTTTTCGAGACACCGTAATTTCAGCAAGACGCAAGGTCTAACCCTGCGTCTTGTTTTTATGTGCAAAGAGCGTTATGGCAATTTATTACATATTACGGCTATTAACATTTATATTATTGTATATATTTCTTATTTTATTTGCCTTTCCATTGGTGATTCTGCTCATTTTGTAAAAACTACAGCAGATAAACATGCTGTAAAGTCTCACATGTCTAAAAGTCACGAGCTTCTTGTTATCACTGCTAAATCATCTGTTCCTCTTAGGGCTGATCAGACTGTTTTCCAGCATACTGGCAGCATTTAATTGCCTGCTGTCTATGTTGCAAGTACTGCATACAAGTTACTCATTGCGAATAATAGATGCGGATGCTTCTCCTGTCAGGCGAAGGTACTTATCTATCCACTGCCAATTCTCTGTTCACTGATAACTCGTTTCAGTCAGCATCCCATTGCAAATTACACGTCTCCAACAGACAATGCCACCATCTTCAATCATTTCGATGCCTTCTTCCGTGACTGGCTAACACTTCCAAATATAGTAAAAAAATACGCCATGGTTCTTGTACGTAACGATGTTTATATGTTAAAATATATCCGTTTTAAATGTGTCTATGAGGAGGTTTGAATTTATGCGCTACCAGAAGAGCATTCTTTTCCTGCTTACTTTTGCATTTCTCTTTGTGTTTGCCACTGCTTCGGCAGATACCTGGTATGTTTACACACAAAACGGGAAAACTTTGAATTTACGCAGTGAATATACCAATGAGGTTATCGGTCATATTCCATACGGAACAGCTCTTGAACCTGATATGAGCAGATCCACTGCCAGTCAGGCATATGTCACTTACAAGAATATTTCAGGCTATGTGAAATGGTCTTTTCTGCAGCGGAATCAGCCGGTTTCCCGTAAGCAATTGGCTGCCAACCAGGCAAGCACCAATATGGCCACTGCAATTCCGGTCGTTCAACCAACACCGCAAATTATCTATGTTAACCAGCCTACCACTGGAATTGATGCCAATCTGTTCACCAATTTCTTTGCAAAGAATTACTCAGCTCAGACGCAAGGAACTGCTGTTATGCGGTGGGCTCCCAGCGATCAGGCACCAATCGTCAAGACTTATGGTTCCGGAGTATCTTTGGAAGTTCTAATGGAAAACAATACCTGGTCTCAGGTCTATGACGAAGAAGGAAAACTTGCAGGCTTCATACTCAGCTCCAGTCTGCTGCCCGCCGGCAGTTCAGTTGTCAGTAATACATCTGATGTTTCAGTAACTGGAACATCAGATATCAATAATACCTCTACTGTTCCTGTAGCTGCACCGGTTTCTACTCCGGATCCCTTTGGCGGAGCTACCATGGTACAACCCGTCAGTATTCCTTTAGAAAATGGACAAAACGACGGTGACGTCGGTTAAAAAAAGACTGTTGCATATGCAACAGTCTTTTTTACATCACCAATGCTGCGGTTCGATCCTCCCAGTTGAGTCTGAGTCTTAACTCCTGATGAAGCATTTCATTTTTTTTTAAATCTAAAATGTGCATTCTGACCGCAGACAAATACGCTTGTTCCAAATCTGCAAGCAACTGTTCATGCTCTCTGTGCACGCCTTCCCCTTCAAGGCTTGCCTTTCGCGCTTCTAGGGATGCTTCCAGTCGTTTCTCCTCTTTGAGGAGTTGCATTTCATTCATCTCTTTGAGAACAAATTCCTTATAGGCTTCCGGTCCATACATCATCGTTATTCGCCACGCTTTCTCATCCCATATTGCTTTGCATACTATCAGGAACCTTCTTGCAGTCCCTTCTGTAACAGAGTTTTTTCTGATTATTTCTTCAAAGTAAGGTGATTATATCAGAGCTTTTTGCATCGTCAAGGGCCTTTACAGTTTTTTAATTGTAAATTAATATTGCAATTTGTATCCTCGTCAAAATTTGAAATGCCGTTAATTGCTTTTTCACTTTCTTAAAAAAATTGTAATTGACACATCAGAGGCCTCCTCTTCTTTCACACAATGGTATTAAAAAGCTTCTGAAGTTCACTGATTATTCTTGCCTCTCTTCCATTATTCTTTTGTGTGCCAGATTTACTTCTATGTGTTTTGAAAAGCATCTTTTTGCTTTGACGCAGGCACAGAGGAGTTGCAGTCCTTTTCTTAGGTATAGCATCAGTCTTGTCGAGAAAAGCCTTCTTCTTTTCCTTCATGGACGCTTCAAAAGCTGAAAAAGGGCACACTGTATCTAAGAAGTAGGCACACATCAGAGATTGAGAAATGCCTCTTTACATGAGAATACAGTGTATAGTATCCAAATTGAAGTCTGGGCATCCCTTTCCTGGAAACCCAGACGATCGACCTCGGGTTCAGATGAAGCTCGGCGTTGCTTATACTGCATATTTCTGTCTGATTGACTTCTCAGAAGACCGCATTTCTCCTCCAAGACCATGTGCGTGGAACTCAGTTTTATCCTAATTTGACCTTAATACTAATTTCAAGTTAAACCTGCTTAATTACCCCCTGTTGTGGTGTAAGCGAAAGCTTGACGGAGAATTTAGATCATAATATCCACACTGAAGAGGCCGTTCCGTTTCCCCTGGAATATGCGCACCGATAGACTGGAACGGGCGTACCGCTATTTCTGGAATGGACGAACCGATCTTCCTGTATTTTCAAAGAGGATGAAGAACTTCTCCGGCCATTCCAAATAGCAGCAGAAGCAGGGCAGAAAGTCAATGTAAAAGAAATCAAAGCGGTTTTGATGAAAAACTTGGACGTGATACCGGACGAAGAAATATTTACATCCTGATCAAACAGCATAATTGACAGACGATTAAACCGTTGCCCTAGCATCCCAAAAAGGCAGACGAAGGGACACTCGCTGTCTCAAAATAATTAACACTAAGCTGGAAGAAATTAGTTTAGCAAATCCTAAGTACAAAATTCGTATCATTTCGAAGGTGAAGCGGGATTTGCGAGGATCAATACTCCCAAATACTGTTGCCAAACAATAACCGCCCATGCGTTCCATGCTTCATATACGAGATTATTGGTATGCATTTGGTGCAGTGGGTCCTATCAGTGCGATTCATTTTCATGATAATGCCTAGTTACAATACCGTATGTATTAATCTTTTTTTGGAACAGTTATCGAAAGAATATCC
This sequence comes from uncultured Clostridia bacterium, assembly GCA_947167215.1. Taxonomy (GTDB): domain Bacteria; phylum Bacillota; class Clostridia; order Christensenellales; family Aristaeellaceae; genus Ventricola. Next base: position 324 of record CAMVHE010000013.1, on the reverse strand, counting down.
TGAGGATCATATCCTTTTGGTATGCGAAGAAGCTGCATGACATTAATCAAATGGATTAGAGATTCCATAGAATATCCATCTGGATTGTATTACACCCTATATACCGGAGCTGAGTCCCATTAAGCGGATATGCGGAAATTCCGCGCGCGGGAAAACACCTGCACGGTCAAAAGAAAACGGTGTAACGGAGTTTTGAAAACGACGTCACGGAACATGGAAACGCACTCTATAATATTAGTGGCTGTGGCACGCACTGCGTGACTATATTATTAGCGGGAGTTTCGACATTTGAATGATAAAAACGGCTCTAGCCCTTGCGGCGAA